>NZ_NUCO01000021.1:0-163798 GCF_002555445.1 Bacillus sp. AFS017336 | reverse complement strand
AAATGATTTCACGTCTTTTTAGAATGGATGAAATATAATACAGTCAATAATTAAAATGTTACTAAGCGATCTATTTGATGATTAATTCCTATTAATGTTGCTAATTATTTTAATAGTTATTATATTTGTGGAATACCAACAAATTTTGGTATTGGTTCTTTTTCAGTATATAAATTATTAAGATGTTAATTGTTTGAAGAATAAATTTAAATTTTAGTTTTAAAGTAGACGATTTATCTAAATTAACAAAGATAATGAATAATTATTTTCAATTATTCTCTAAGTTTTATCGCACTCTTTTTTATTTCAATGAAGTTGATTGGAACGGAAGGGTTCTCGACTCCTATGGGAGATGCGGGAAGGCTGAGACCCCGCAGGCATGCGCCGAGGAGGCTCAAGAATCTCGCCCCATGGAAAGCGAGAATCCTGGAGTGGAAATCACCGTCGTAAAACTTCCTTTATATTGAAAAATATCACTGATAATTGACAAGATATTTTTTCACTAGCGTAAAAAGACGTGATTCCGTAGTAGGAATCACGTCTTTAACTTATCTAGTTTGAATAACACTTGTTTTAAATAGCCAGTCCTGAATTGTTTTGTGATCTTTTCTAAATAACATTAAATAAACATTAATAATTAATGGGACACCTAAAAATAGAACTGACAGAGCGGCTATAATAATAAAACGGATTAAGAATGTGACCATAGTCGTTTCTTCATAATTATCTTTTATCATTTTAATAGCTAGAAATCTCTGACCGAATGTCATTCCTTTGTTAAATTTCGGAACGATTACAAATAAAATGAGCAATATTATTGAAATAACGATTAAATCGAGAGTCGAATTTCCTGATGTAGAATTAAATCGACTTAATAGCTTTTCAGGATTCATCGTAATGATCGCAATAATGATCCCATAAGCTACTGAAACAATAAACGTATCGAATATGAACGCACTTAATCGTTGATAAAACTTTGCAAATTGAAAATTCTGCACTTGTAAACCTCTATTCATTAAATATTATTGAATGTGGTGAGATGGATCATATAAAGTATAAAGTGCTTGTGTTCCTTTTTCATCTAATCCATTTTTAGACAGTTCATCGTAACATTTTTTAGCAAGTAAAAGTCCTGGAAGATTTAATTCCATCTTTTCCGCTTCTTCAATTGCGATTCCCATATCTTTGATAAAATGTTTAATATAGAATCCTGGTTCGAAATCACCTTTTAATACTCGTGGAGCTAAATTAGATAATGACCAACTTCCAGCTGCACCAGTAGAAATACTACTTAATACTTTTTCACCGTCTAAACCTGCTGACTTCGCATATGCAATTGCTTCACAAACGCCCAACATACCTGAAGCGATTGCAATTTGATTACACATTTTTACATGTTGTCCACTACCAGCATTTCCATGATAAACAATATTTTTTCCTAAAACATTAAATAATGTGGACATTTTATGAAATGTTTCTTCTTCCCCACCGACCATGATTGCTAATTTTGCTTCTCTTGCTCCTAAATCTCCACCTGATACTGGAGCATCTAAAGAAGACATACCTACTGATTTTGTTAGTTCATCTATTTTTTTAGCTAATGTTGGAGTTGAAGTTGTAAAATCGATAAATGTTGTTCCTTTAGAAGCGGATTGGATGATGCCATTTTCTCCAAAATAAACTTCTTCTAAGTCACTAGGATATCCGACCATTGTACAAATTACCTGACAATGTGATGCTAATTCTTTAGGTGTATCATACCAAGTAGCACCTAAATCAATTAATTCATTTGCTTTTTCCTTAGTACGGTTATAAACATGTAATTTTGCACCTGCATTGATTAAATGTTTTGCCATACTTTTACCCATAACACCTATTCCAATAAATCCAACTTGAAGATCTTTTAAATTAATTGCTTCCATAATACACACTCCTCTTTTATTATCCATACATAAAACTACCATAAAAAATATTATTAAAAAAGCTAGAGCTATTCTAAAACTAAAATAACCGCACTACACTTTTCTTCTATTTAAATTTAGGTTATTTCGACCCTAATTTGTTGACTCTAATAGTAGAACTATCTATATTAAAAAAGTACATAAAAATGTATCTAATGTAATGTTTTGGAGGTATTTTTAAATGAAAAATGAACAATTTTTTGAAATGATAAAGGAACGAAACTCTACAAGAGTATTTGATTCTTCATCTGAAATTAGCAGCAGTGAAATTACTGAACTTCTAGATGCAGCAATGTCTGCACCTTCTGCTTGGAACTTACAACATTGGAAATTTGTTGTATTCCACGGTGAACATGCGCAAGGTAGATTATTACCTGTTGCATATAACCAAGGACAAATTAAAGATGCTGCATGTGTAATTGCTGTATTAGCAGACACACAGTCAGCAAAGAATGTTGACTTAGTTTTCGGTCCAGCAGTGGAAGCTGGGTATATGACTCAAGAAGCAAAAGATAAATTAAAATCAAACGTTGAAAATGCTTATGCAACAGAACAACGTAATCGCGAACAAGGTATTTTAAATTCTTCTCTTGCCGGTATGCAATTAATCATGGCCGCTTCTGCAAAAGGTTGGAATACTTGTGCAATCGGTGGATTTAACGAACAAGCATTTAAAGAGACTTTCTTAACTGATGATCGCTATATCCCTACAATGCTTATTGCGATTGGTAAAGAAAAAGTACCTGGTCACCAAACATCTCGTTTCTCTGCAAAAGAAATGTCTATTTGGATTTAATAAATCAAAAGTAAAAGGGATTCTGACAAAAGTCGGAGTCCCTTTTATGCCATTTACGTTTAATTAACAATGTTCTTCAACAGTACCAATTAATTTCTTAAGTAATTCTAGTGAAGAATCAATTGCTAATGAATAGTATCGATGAGTACCTTTTTGCTCAATATGTACTAATTGATTATCACGTAATATCTTTAAATGATGTGAAATAGCGGGCCTTGATAATGAAGTTTTTTCAGTAATCTCATTAACAGTTAGCGCTTCACCTTCTGACAACATTAAAATGATATCCTGTCTAAATGGATCGCTTAATGCTTGAAACAAAGGGATACATTCTCTAAATACTTCAATTGCTTCTTTACTCAAATCTTCCACCTACTTTTATTATCCAAAAATAATCTTATTCGTTTAATAATTTAAACATACACTAAATTAAAGAAGCGAATTTGTCAACAGTAGGAACAGTTAGATTTGGTTTATTAATAAAAAAACAACAGGGAAACCTGTTGTTTTTTTATTAGATACTTTTAACTAAGTTAACAACCTCTTCAGCTGTAGACATTGATAATGCTTTTTCAGCTAATGTCTCCATCTCAGCTTTAGAAAGTTTAGCCATTTGGCTACGTGCAGGTAGGATTGAAGTAGCGCTCATTGAGAATTCATGTAAGCCTAATCCAACTAGTAAAGGAATAGCTAGTTCATCTCCAGCCATTTCTCCACACATACCAGCCCATTTACCTTCTTTGTTTGCAGCATCGATTACCATTTTAACTAATCTTAAAATAGATGGGTTATATGGTTGGTATAAATATGCAACTTGTTCATTCATTCGGTCCGCAGCCATTGTATATTGGATTAAATCGTTTGTCCCAATACTAAAGAAATCAACTTCCTTAGCGAATACATCTGCTAATACAGCAGACGCAGGGATTTCTACCATCATACCAATTTCAATATTATCTGAAACTTGAACATTTTCTTTTACTAACTGTTCTTTTTCTTCTAATAATACAGCTTTAGCAGCTCTGAACTCATCTAATGTTGCAATCATCGGGAACATAATTTTTAAATTCCCATAAACACTAGCACGAAGTAATGCACGTAACTGTGTACGGAAAATATCCTTTTGATCTAAACATAAACGAATTGCTCTGTATCCTAAGAATGGATTCATTTCTTTTGGTAAGTGTAAATAAGATAATTCTTTATCTCCACCGATATCTAGTGTTCTTACAACTACCGGTTTATTACCCATACTTTCAAGAACTGATTTATATGACTCAAACTGTTCCTCTTCTGATGGGAAGTTATCGCGTCCCATATATAAGAACTCAGTACGGTAAAGGCCTACACCTTCACCACCATTGTTGATAACACCTTCTACATCATTTGGAGTACCGATGTTTGCTACTAACTCAACATGGTGTCCATCTTTAGTTACAGTTGGTTCATTTTTCAGTTTAGCCCATTCAACTTTTTGAAGCTCAAATTTTTCTTTTTTAGCTTTATACTCAGCTAATTCTTCATTAGAAGGATCAACGATTACTTGACCGTCTAATCCATCTACAATGACCATTACGCCATTTTCGATTTTACTAGTTACTTCTTTTGTTCCAACTACTGCTGGAATTTCAAGAGAACGAGCCATGATCGCTGAGTGAGATGTACGACCTCCGATATCAGTTGTAAAACCTAAGGCAAACTTACGGTTTAATTGAGCTGTATCAGATGGTGTTAAATCTTCTGCGATAATAATTACTTCTTCAGTAATATTAGCAGGATTAGAAATCGTAACGCCTAATAAATGAGCCATTACGCGTTTTGTAACATCACGAATATCTGCAGCACGTTCCTTCATATATTCATTATCCATGCTTTCAAACATTTGAACGAACATTGAAGCAACTTCATTCATTGCAAAATCAGCGTTTACATTTTCAGACTTAATTTTATCTTTAACTGGGTTAACTAGCTCTGGGTCATTTAAAACTAAGATGTGCGCAGAAAAGATTGCAGCTTTATCTTCACCAAGTTCAGCATTCGCATGATCACGAATTTTTTCTAATTCAGTGTTAGAAATTTGAATTGCACTGTCAAGTTTAGCAATTTCAGCATCAACATCTGAAATTTGCTTCTTAACAATATTTAATTCAGGATTTTCTAAGCGAAATGCTTTTGCAATTGCAATTCCACTAGAAGCGGCAATACCTTTAATATGTAAAGACATTATTCGCCTAAACCTTCTTTTTTCATTGTATCATCGATTGCTGCAATCGCTTGCTCTGCATCTTCACCGTTAGCACTAATTTTGATCTCAGTTCCTTGTTGAATTCCTAAAGACATTACACCCATGATTGATTTTAAGTTAACTGTTTTACCATTGTACTCAAGATTGATATCAGAGTTGAATTTACCTGCTACATTTACTAATAATGTTGCTGGACGTGCGTGAATTCCAGAATCAGCTGTTACTTTAAAAGTTTTTTCCATAATCATTTATCTCCTTTGTGATTAAATCTACATTTTTGGTATAGACGTTTGGCCTACTCTAAATATTCTATTAAAAGGGGTGCATAGTGTCAACTATACAGCCCCTTTTAAAATTAAACATTTTACGTCGATTTAATTAGAATTATTTAATCTTTATAATGTTTACTTCACCTTTTGATTGTTTACCTGGCTTTTCAATTACAACTTGTTGTCCTTCAGCTAAGTTTGTAAAGACAACAGGTGTTATTGTAGATGGTGCATTTTCGCGAATGAAATGTAAATCAATTTTTACTAATTGTTGACCTTTTGTTACCTTCTCACCTTGTGATACAAGTACTTCAAAGCCTTCACCATTTAATTTAACAGTATCAATACCGATGTGGATTAAAATTTCTTTTCCACCATTTGATAAAATACCAATGGCATGTTTTGTTGGGAATACATTTACGATTTCGCCATCTACTGGAGATACAACTGTCCCTTCAGAAGGAATAATCGCAAATCCATCACCCATCATTTTTCCAGAAAATACCTGATCCGGCACTTCTGTAATTGGGATGATTTCACCTTCAATTGGATTAATAATAGCTTCCTCAACTGAAGTATCTACTGCTGAAGCCGTTTCTTTATGTGCTTCATTTTTAATAACTGGTGTTTTGCCGGTCATTATATCTTTAATTTGTGATTTTAATGTATCTGATTTTGGTCCGAAAATTGCTTGAATATTGTTTCCAACTTCAAGAACTCCAGCAGCCCCTAATGCTTTTAAACGATCTTTATTTACTTCATCTTTAGAATTTACTTGTACACGTAAACGAGTAATACATGCATCTAATGAAGAAATATTACTTTTTCCACCTAATGCTTGTAAAATTTCATATGGTAGCTCATTAGCTGGAGTATTGCTTATAGTATCTTTAGCGATTGCATCTTCACGACCAGGCGTTTTTAAATCCCATTTTCTAATCGCAAATCGGAACCCGAAGTAGTAAATAACAGCTAAGCCTAAACCGACGATGATTACCCACCACCAGCCAGTTCTATTTGGTAGTACACCGAATAATAAGTAGTCGATTAAACCACCAGAGAATGTCATACCGATTTTTACATTTAATAATTGCATAATCATAAATGATAAACCAGCAAAAATTGCGTGAATTCCGAATAATACTGGTGCAACGAATAAGAATGAGAACTCAATTGGTTCTGTAATACCTGTTAAGAAAGAAGTTAATGCTGCTGATGCTAAAATACCACCAGCGATTTTTTTATTTTCAGGTTTTGCTTCATGATACATAGCTAATGCTGCAGCTGGTAATCCAAACATCATGAATGGGAATTTACCTACCATGAACGTACCAGCAGTTAATTTTACTCCGTCTTTTAATTGAGCGAAGAAGATTTTTTGGTCCCCGTGAACAACCAAACCTGATTTATCAGTATATGAACCAAACTCAAACCAAAATGGTGCATAGAAAATATGATGTAAACCAAATGGTATTAATGAACGCTCAATAACACCAAATACGAATGCGGATAATGTTAAATTCGCATCAATCATATTATGTGAGAATGAGTTTAACCCGTGCTGAATTGGCGGCCAAATGAAGCACATTAAAATACCAAGTACTACTGAAAATGCTGCTGTAGCAATTGGAACAAATCGTTTACCTGCGAAGAAACCTAAGTAAGAAGGTAAATCAATTTCAAAGTATTTGTTATAAGCCCATGCAGCTACTAAACCAACGATAATCCCACCAAATACACCTGTTTGCAGTGTAGGAATACCTAGTACAAATGCGAATGATGGATCATCAAATTTTGCTATATTTAATGCTTTATCTAAAACAACGTATTGTCCAACATCCTTGAACACGCTCATTGTTTTATTCATAATCAGGAATCCAACGATTGCTGCTAATCCAGCAACACCTTCTCCTCCTGCTAAACCAACGGCAACACCTACTGCAAATAATAATGACAGATTTCCGAAAATGATGTCACCAGACTGTTCCATAACTTTAGCTACTAACTGGAACCAGTGAGCATCAAGAAATGGTAAGTACTTTAATGTTTGTGGATTTTGAAATGCATTACCGAATGCAAGTAATAATCCGGCAGCTGGTAAAATCGCAACTGGAAGCATAAGCGCTTTACCAACTTTTTGTAAAACTCCAAAGATTTTCTTAAACATTGTTATCCTCCTTTTATCCAAACAAAAAAGGCATGAGCAGAAAAAATGACAATTACGAATCCTGGATATAGTTTCCCCTACCCAAGAATTATAATTCACACTTTTTCAACTCATGCCTGATCGAATCAGTAACACGTTTAATGTGTAACACTATTCAAATATGATTTGTTATGATTTCGCTTTCATTATATCTATAGATTTTAAAAATATCAAGCCTAAATACCTATTTTTTTTATTATATTTAAAAAAATAATGATTTTTCAGCTTAAAAACCATATTTTATCCCTTTAAAGCCAAAATTTCATTAAGTAGGTCAGCAAATTTAAAGTGAGGTTCCCTCTTCCTACTCCTTAAATTTACTTTGAACAAGTCGTTCTAAATGTAACGTTAAGTATATTACTTCTGCTTCACTAGCTTTCTTATTTAATGAAGTTTCGATTGATTTCAAAATTTTCCACGCTA
This sequence comes from Bacillus sp. AFS017336, assembly GCF_002555445.1. Taxonomy (NCBI): domain Bacteria; kingdom Bacillati; phylum Bacillota; class Bacilli; order Caryophanales; family Bacillaceae; genus Bacillus; species Bacillus sp. AFS017336. The sequence continues at coordinate 155,898 of NZ_NUCO01000021.1, read as the reverse complement.
AATCATAGCATACAGGATATTCTTTTTTTAAGATAATCCCTAAAGCTGGTGATTCTTCAGATGAATTACCATGAAAAATCCGGTCTATTAAAAATCTCAAATGACGTACGAGCCTTGAATAATGAATACTTTCTTTATCAATTTCGATTTTTAAATATTCTTCTATATATAATACTAAATCTTTAATGATCTGAGAAAATTTATTTACATCTGATACAACTTCCATCGATAAATTACTAACGATATGAAGTGTAACAAAGCCTACTTCTTCTATTGGTAAAATTATATCTATTTCTTTATTTATCAAATCAATAACTTCTTGTGCTATTTTAAAATACTCTGGATACATTGCTTTTGTTTCTTGTAAGAACGGATTATCAACATTATAGCCTTCTCTAATTCGTTTGATCGCAAATATTAAGTGGTCAGTTAATCCAATATGAATTTGCTCATTTAAAGTACATCCCGTTCTTTCAGAAATTAAATAAATCGCTTGCTGTAGTGTACCCATTAATTTTTCATCCATAAAGTTAATTAATGATTTATATTGCTTTTGTTTTTGTTCATCTGTTAAAATAAACATTTTTTCTATTACACCTTCGGAAATTAAATCTCCTCTAGTTTTATTAAAACCGATACCTTTTCCTAAAAGTACTACTTCGGTATGATCGGGATTTTTAGCAATTAATACGTTATTATTAAGCACCTTTTTGATTGTATAGCAAACTGACATCTCTGACATTTTTTTTATCACCCCCAAGTAAAAAATCGCTTTTATATCATAACATAATTTTTTAAAAATAGTTTAAACACGAATTATGTTTCATAAATTAATCATATTTTTTTGATTATCTATTATATTAGGATAGAATATAAAAGTATAAATATAAATCAAGTGGGTGTTTAGTATTATGATTAAATTATTTGTAAGTGATCTAGATGGTACGATGTTTCACCGAGGTCAGCTATTTGAGCATGACGTTGAAGCATTAAAAAACCTTATAGATCAAGGAGTTATATTATGTTTTGCGTCAGGTCGTTTAGACTATGAAATTGTGAAAATTATGGAAAGTCTAGGAAATAACTTCCATCGTATTAGTATGAATGGAACTTATATTTATTCAAATGAAGGTGAAGCTTTATTAGATGCTACTTTTCATCCAAGTGTCATAGACAAAGTATATGAGATGATTACACATGATAAATTTTTAATCTATGTAGCCGATAACTCTACTTACTATATTGAAGAGAAAACTGACTTAGTGAAAGAAATCGAAAAAAACTCTAGCATGAATGCAGTTGAACTGAAAACATTAAAATCTGATCTTGGTAAGTCAATTACACCAAAAAAATATGTAGTTTTAGGCGAAGATGAAGATTTACTTGAACTTCAAAAAGAATTACAGGAAGAATTACCGGAATATGTTACTTCTTTTATATCAGCAAAAAATTGCTTAGATATTGTCCCAGTAAATGTAAGTAAAGGATCTGCAATTCAAATATTAATTGAAAAACTAGGCATTAAATCTAACGAAATCGCTTGTATAGGTGATGCTTACAACGATATTTCAATGTTTGAATTAACACCAAATAGCTTTGCTATGGAAAACGCTGATGATGAAGTTAAAAAATATGCTTCTTATACAGTTCCTTCTGTAGCTGAAGCTGTTAAAATTGTTTTACAAATGAAGTAAAAAGTAAGGGTGCTTTTAGAAGCACCCTTTTAGTTTGTAGATTTGTATTGGAATATACGAACACTAAGTGAACTTTGTTGATAAAGTTGTGAACTTCGTTGATATAATGGCTTTCTTCGTTGATATAATGGCTTTCTTCGTTGATATAATGGCTTTCTTCGTTGATATTGTAGCAATCCCCGCTGATATTGTCGCGTGCTTCGTTGTTGTTTCAGCTTTCTCCGATGATATCGTCGCGAAAATTCATACTTTTTTATGATTTAGCTCTATTTTGCTTACTATTGGGTTCTACACACTTAATTTTATTTAATTTCTTTTATTTTTTTGATTCATTTAATCTATTTTTTATTGAATCGTGATTTTAATTGCAGTTGTCATGATTTTAATTGCAGATTTGATTTTTTTATTTGCAGTTTCACTAGTTTTATTTGCACTTTCTGCTTTTTTATTTGCACTTCCCACTCAGTTTTATTTGCACTTTCTGCTTTTTTATTTGCACTACCTCAGTTTTATTTGCACTTTTAGCTTTTTTATTTGCACTTTCCACTCAGTTTTATTTGCACTTCCTATGACGCAGCTCAACAACAAAAAAGGGTGCAAACATGCACCCTTTTTAACGTTCAATATCAATTGTAAATCGATAACGATCAGCTCGATAAATACAGCTTACGTATTCAAGAGGTAAACCATCATTAATAAATGTTATTTGGTGTAATTCTAATGCTGGAGAATCCTCTGCCACTTCTAGAATTAAAGAATCTCTTTCCGACATTAGCGATGCTTTTATCCATTTAGTAGCTTTTTTAATTGTATAACCTAAGGATACTTCAAAGTATTCATATAAAGAATGATTCAATGCTTTTTCATCAATTCGATTTACTAAATTTTTAGGTAAATACGTTGTTTCAATTGCAATTGGATGCTCATTTGCTAAACGACATCTTTCAATTTTAAAAACTTCAGATCCGCTTTCAATTGATAAAACTTCTGCTAAATATTCATCCGCTTCAATTGTTGAAAATCCAAGTAATTTATTAGTAGGTGTTAATCCAATTGATGTAATATCTTCAGAAAAACTCCTTAATGATTTAAGTGATTCCTCAACTTCAATTCCATCTTTTACTGAAACAAACGTACCAATTCCACGCTTCCGACTTATTAAAGATTCTTTTACAAGATTGTTTAAAGCCTGTCTAATTGTCATCCTACTTACATTTAACATCTCACTCAATGTTTGCTCAGAAGGGATTCTGTCACCAGGTTTCCATTCTCCTGAGCTAATTTTCACCTTTAAAATCTCTTGTATTTGAAAATAAATCGGTAAAGGAGAATTCTTATCTAGCCTTAACATTATTTATTACAAAGTGAGTATGCTTCTTCATCAACCACAATTGTTACATTATTATGCTGTTGTAGAGCAGTAGCCGGGCAGTTAATATCTACTTTACCATTTAACATTTCTTTTACTGCTTCTGCTTTTTTGATTCCTGATGCTACTAGTATAATTTCTTTAGCTCTTAAAATTGAACCAATTCCCATAGTTACAGCGTGAGTTGGTACATCTTCTTCGTTCTCAAAATATATTTTATTCGCATTACGTGTTGATTCAGTTAGCTCTACGATATGAGTCGGTGTATCGAAAGGAGTTCCTGGCTCATTAAATGCGATATGTCCATTTTCGCCAATCCCTAGAAGTTGTAAATCTACAGGATGCTTCTGTAATAAGTCCTCATAGTTTTTACATGCTTCTTCTAAGTCTTTTGTATTTCCATTCGGTAAATGGTTTTCTTTAAAGTTCAAATGATTAAATAACTGTTCTGCCATATAAGTATGATAGCTTGTTTGATCATCCTCAGCTAATCCAACATACTCATCAAGATTAACTGTAATTACATTAGACATATCCGGTTTATTGATTCGGAATTGTTCATAAATACCTAGAGGTGAGCCACCAGTAGCTAAACCTAGAGTAAATTCAGCTTTCCCTTCAATTGCTTGTACCATTTTCTCATATGCTACTTTTGAAATTTCTTCTGCATTTTTTACTACGATTACGTTCATAAAGTCACCTCATTAAAATTTTTACCTTGTCTAGTAGTGTTAATTACGAAAAATTCAGGAGTCATTTGGACAAAATCAGCATCTTTTCCAGGTCTTAATGCTCCCTTATGTGTAAGCCCAAATTCTTCAGCTTGGTTTATTGATGTCATTTGTACTGCTTCTTCTGGAGTACAACCTGTAAATTTCATAATATTTCTAAATGCTTCATCCATTTTTAAAATACTACCTGCTAGCGTGCCGTCTTCTAATCGTGCACTTTTGTTTGCTACAAATACAGGTTGTCCACCTAATTCATATTTACCGTCATTAAGACCCTTTGCTCTCATTGCATCGGTAATGACGCTAATTTTTTTAGCTCCTTTTAAACGGTAAGCAAGCTTAACCATATCAGGATGTATGTGAATTCCATCCGGTATCAATTCAACCATTACTCGTTCATCTAAAAGTACATGTCCTACTGTACCTACTTCACGATGATGCATAGGTCTCATTTGGTTGTATAAATGTGTAGCATGAAAAATATTTCTACCTTCAAAATCTGCACTTACAGCATCAGAGTGACCAACAGTTCCAATAACATTTGTTCGTTGTAGCTCTGCTTCTAGCTCTTTTGCACCTTCAACCTCAGGTGCATAAGTAACTAATTTTATTAATCCTCCTGAAGCTTCTTGCCATTTTTTAAATAATTCTACGTCAGGATTTATAATGTATTCTAGAGGCTGCGCTCCAGCTTTATTTTTATTAACAAATGGTCCTTCTAAATGAATATATTCAAAATGCGCACCAAGCTCTTTAGCTTCCTTTAAAGATTTCAATGCATTTTCTATATTTTCTTTAGACTGAGTCATTGTAGTTGGAAAAAAGGTTGTAACCCCTTCTTTCATCATTTTGTTACTCATAGTAACCATCGTGTTAGGATCCGCATCCATTGCGTCAACATCATATGCACCATGTATATGAATATCAATCATTCCTGGGATAATAACTGTACCATTTCCATCAATTATTTCTTCGCCTTCATTTACATAACCGTCCATGTGGCCAATATTACAAATTTTTTCGTCATATCGAATGTAACCCTTTTCAATTACTTCTGTGCCCGTATAAATTTTTACATTAATAATTGATTTCATGTACTCTCCTCTTTCCTAATTCTAAGAAGTATATTAATAACCGCATATAGAAAGTAGTGTTTACTTAATCATCATTCACATTCATTTAGATCTATACTAGGATTTCTACATAACCATTGTATGATATATACTCCTAGTTGTCTATACTACCTATGTTAATTTCATAATATCGACATAAAAAATTATCGTATTTTCATTATAAAATAGGATGTAATTTACTCTTATACCCATCTTTTTATGGGGGCATGAGTTAAAATTTTAGCTTTATGTTCTAATTTCTTAACTCATAGAGGGTTCATGAGTTAAAAATATCGTTTATTCACCTAATTCCTTAACTCATAAAAGGGCTCATGAGTTAAAACCGTCAGTTTAATCCCTCTCCCCTCAAAAAATAAAAGTATTGGATCGATCCTTAAGGATTAACCAATACTTCTTGTTTTTCAATATATAAGTTATGACCATTTGTTGATAATTCGATATCTCCGTATTGATCGGTTGTGTATTGCTTGATTCCTAGATGATTTAGCCGCTTCATTACTGATCTATGTGGATGACCAAATAGATTAAATTTATCATACGAGAGAATTGCTACTGTTGGGTTTACAGCAAATAAAAAAGCTTCTGAAGTTGATGTAGATGAACCGTGATGTGGAATTTTTAATACTTGAGCGTCAATATTTTCACTTTTGATTAGTCTTTGTTCAGCTTTTCTTTCGATATCTCCAGTCAATAGAATCGATATGTCTGCATACTTTACTTTTAAAACGATTGAACTATTATTATTTGTATAGGATTTTTTCCCACTATTTAATACTGTGATATCTACATTTGGATCAAGTACGATTTTCTCATTTAACCTTGCAATGCTAATTGGGATATTCTTTTGAAACGCTTCTTTCTTATATAAGTAATAAGAGTGTGAATTATATTTTTTTCCACTATCTAAGATTTTCGATATTTTGACGCTATTCATGACCTTTAATAATCCGCCTATATGATCAATGTCTGGATGTGTACTTACAAGTAGATCAATTGCATTGACATGAAGTCGTTTAAGTTTTTTTATAACAGCTCCACCATGTTCTACATCTCCTCCATCAATCAACACTGTCTTTCCATTTGGTAAAATCATTACCATGCTATCTCCTTGACCTACGTCAAAAAAATAAACTAATAAAGGATGCGTAATATAGCCATAATTTGTTGTTCTTGCCTCTGTATTTAAGTTATTACTAAAAAAAGCAGTAAAAAAAATAATGATAGAAATTACGAGAGAATAGAGTTTTCGATTTTTGTCCATTCACACTTCCTCCTACTATTATTTTCTCATTGCAAATTCAAAAGTATGTATGAGTTCCGTAAAATAAGTTGGATATAGAGTATACATCATTTAGAATATATAGTTCAAATCGGATCTCAGCATAATATACAATTCAAAAAACTGTAAGCAATTTTGCTCACAGTTTTTTAACGAATCAATATTCATTTTTATGTTACTCAAAAACTTCCTCTAATCTTTTTACAACTAGTAATGATTCGCTAACTTGCATAGAAGTCTGATTTGTAATATATACACCGTGCATGCCTAATTTTAGAGCAGGTGATATTTCATTAATAAAATTGTCTCCAATTGAAACGGCTTCGTGTGGTAAAACATTGAATTTATTCATTATATTTTTAAAATGATTTTCCGTTTCTAGTGGCTTCTTTCCATCTGTAATTTCCAAATGGAACAATCCATTTAAATCAAGTAAATTTAGTAATCGAGTTACATCCTCGCGGTCCGAATTTGTTAACAAGACTATTTTTTTAGTATCTTTTACTTGCTCTAAGGCTTGTTTTAAACCTTTAATATACGGAATACTAAATTCCTTTGTGGCCATGAACTCTTTTGTTTTATCATAGCAATGAAATACGTCTTTTGCTCCATAATGATAGCTTGCCACTAAAGGAATCCACCAACCATCCCCTACCGGTATGTAAGGCAATTCATAATTGATTCGATCAAGATAGTTTTCTTGTAATTCATCTTTTGACAGAAGCTGACCTTCCCAAGTGAAAACCTGAATCGGCTTTAAAGTAATTGGATCTAATGAAATAATTAAATCATTTTCAGAATCGTAAATTTTTCCAATTGTTAAAGCATGGTCATAATCTTTAATTTTTTCATAGTCCTTCAAAAAGGTATCACGTTTGTCTGGACTAACTTCATTTGCTAGTAGTTTAGCATAGTAATCGTAATGTGTTGTTCCGTCATATAAAGTACCATCTAAATCAAAAACTAATACTTTTGAATTCATTAATAAATTATGCATTTGCGACTCCTTAGCTGTCTTTGTCTTTTACATCCAGAATAAAATTAAATGTCTGTTTTTCATCATTTAGATTAAATTCATAAAATATTTTATACATACCCGCTTTAGGTAAATCAAGTTCATAGTTTACTTTAGAATTTTTATCTGGATTATTTACTTGCTTAAAATACGTTCCATCTTCATTAATAATATAAAATTGGTGATTTGTAAAATTCGAACGTTTTTTAAACTTCTCAAAATCAAATGTTATTTGACTTTTTGTTTTTGGTAGGATCGATGTATATAACAACGAGACTGTATATTCATCATTCTTCTTTGTCAAAATTGCTGTAGGAAATAAATCATCGGTTTTATCCTTTTGTTTTTGAAAAACCTTCGTATCAAGTGTCTGATTATTTAAAAATACACTTACAAAATATGGAACATCTTTCTTAAAGGCATACTTAAATGTAAATTGATTATTTCCGTTATAATCTGGGGTAATAATTTTATAAGATTTTAAGTCGTCTGTAGTAATAAATATTTTAATTTTGTCGCGCTGTAGTACACTCATTGATCTAGAAGCCACACTTACTTCTTGCCTACTATTTTTCGTGGTAAGATTCCATTTAACCTTTTGGACTTTAAGTGAGTTAGTCTGACTTCCATTAGATAGTATACTATGGTTAACTAAGCGGTTACTAATTAATAAGATTATAAGTATAGCTATACATAGAGTTGCAATAAATCGAAATTTCATAGATCATTCTCCCTTAAATAGTTAAAATTAACAATTTTTTGTCATTTCGAGAAAGCTCAATTTCATATTGTAAACTCTTTCATTATTCAATTACCTATGCAATAATTAAAATTCGCCATAAATTATCTGTATTGGTTAATTTTGTCTATAATTTTTTCTATATATATTATCTACTCCGTTCGACTTACATTTTCCTTTAAGTAGCTATATAAATTAGAATGTTTTTTATTTAAATGTAGAGACTAAAATACTGATAAAGGATGGCCTATTCAATTAGAGTTTTTAAGGAGGATATTTAAATGAGTATACATATTGGCGCAGAACAAGGCGCGATTGCGGATAAAATTTTATTACCTGGTGACCCTTTAAGAGCAAAATATATCGCTGAAACATTTTTAGAAGATGTTGTCTGCTATAACGAAGTACGTGGCATGCTTGGTTTTACTGGTACATACAAAGGTCAAAGAATTTCCGTTCAAGGTACTGGAATGGGAATTCCATCAATTGGTATTTATGTAAATGAGTTGATTAATAGCTATGGTGTAAAAACATTAATTCGAGTAGGTACTTGTGGCGGGCTTCAAAAAGATGTAAAAATTCGTGATGTTATTATAGCGATGACTACATGTACAGATTCAAATATGAATCGTCAAACATTCCCTGGTTTTGATTATTCTCCATGTGCTAGCTTTGATTTACTTAAGAAAGCATATGATGGCGCAGTTAATAAAGGGTTAAATGTAAAAGTAGGAAATATTTTAACATCAGATATATTCTACCGAGATAGTATGGACATGTATGAAAAATTAGGTGAATACGGTGTTCTTGCAGTAGAAATGGAAACGACTGCTTTATATACAATAGCTGCTAAACATAGTGTAGATGCACTTACTGTTTTAACAGTAAGCGATCACATCTTCACTGGTGAAGAAACATCTGCGCAAGAAAGACAAACAACTTTCAATGATATGATTGTTATTGCTTTAGATGCTGCAATTGCTGAATAGTTGAGAATTATTTATATAAAAAAAGGATGTCTCATTAGTTAAATTACTTATGAGACATCCTTTTTTAATTAGTTAAGCGACAAAAACACGAACACTATGTGAACAATATTGTTAAAGCTGTGAACTCCGTTGATATAGATCTAATTCTCGTTGATAAAAAGCAAGTTCTCGTTGATATATTACTAAAACAGGTTGATATATCGCGTTTTCAGCTTAGACGACAAAGGCCTGTTTTTTTTGTGTAACCAATAAAGTTAAAACTTATATCTCGTTTTAATACCACTTTATGGCCAATCAAAGGTACAATAATATTATCGAATTTCAACATAAGGATGGTAAAGAATGAAGAAACATCAATCAATCTTATTTTTCACTTGGATTGTAAGCATTATTGCAACACTAGGTAGTTTATCTTTTTCCGTTATTAATCATTGGACACCTTGTTCATTATGCTGGTATCAGCGAATATTCATGTATCCAATTGTTTTTATTGTCGGTATTGCTGTTTATAAAAATAAAATAAAAGATGTTATTTATGTTTTACCATTATCATTAATTGGTATGTGCATTTCAATCTATCATATTTTAATTCAAAAAGTTCCTGCTATGAAGGAAACGGCAACTCAATGTGGACCTGTTCCTTGTACTGGTGACTATTTAAATTGGTTTGGTTTCATTACAATTCCGATGTTAGCGTTTGTTGCTTTTCTACTTATTAATATTTGTTGCATTTCTTTATTACGAAAATCAAACTAAAACAATTCGAGCTGCTCGGTAGATGAAGGTCCAAATTCAATACCTAGCAGCTTCATTAATTGTTTAGCATTATCCGCTGCATCTCCACCAGAGTTATTATTAAAAAGAACACATATTTCCTTTGTATTTTTTGCTAATTGTTCAATTCTTGCTACCCATTCAAAAAGCTCTTCTTCGTTATAACGATATAAATACCGTACTTCTCGCCAATTATCTTGTCCGTTATGATTCCATCCATATATGTTTCGTCCATGAAAACGGATTAAAGTTAAATTCGGATTTGTTGGCTGTAGTACAATTGGTATACTTCCATTTCCCGCTTGAGGCTCATCGCAAATTGAATGAATCCATCCTTCATCTTCCATAAATTTTAAAGTTTGATCATAAAATTGAGGATAAAACCATGATTGATTTCGAAATTCTAAAATTGCCGGAAGTCCTTTCAGTTTACTTTTCATAATTCGAAGCAATTCAACATTTTCTTTCTTGCAATTAAACCAAGGTGGAAATTGAAATAAGATTCCTTTTAATTTATTCGCTTCAATTAAAGGTTGAATTGATTCTAAAAATGGAGTTAAAAGTAATATTTGTTCCTCTTTCGAATAATTTTGTCTTGAATGACCGGTTATACCGCCATAAGCTTTAACAATAAATGAAAAATCTGAAGTAGTTTGATTCACCCATTTATGATAGTTTGATTGAGGCATGATACTATAATAAGAAGAATCTATTTCAACAATTGGGAAATGGGTGCAATATTGTCTTAATTTTTTGGATGAGTGGATCCGGTCAGGGTATAAACTGTCATGGTCCCCCCACCCTGTAACTCCTATTTTTATTTCCATAATTCTCTCCAATAGCTCATTAATTATTAATTAATTATTTCTATTTTTCATTAAAATAAACGATATAGTCTGATATAATGACTAAGTATATACTTATTTTAGTAGAAATCGGAGTAAAGTGTAAATGATTAACGAGACAATACAAGAACTAAAAGAGAAAATTGCTGAACTTGAAGAAAAAGTAATATCATATGAATCTATTTTAAATACAATTACTTCTGGGTCTATCTTTTCAAATGAAACTCGTGAATTATCTAGCTCAAATCAGTTAACTAGAAATACAGATATAAGTAATTCCATTAACGAACTTCCATTACATACTAAATACTCGATCTTTTTTGCGAATAGTAAAAGAGCTTTACAATCAATTTACGATGCCTTACCGCACCATATTTTATTTATAGATAAAAATGGTATTATTACGTTATACAATCAGCAAGTTGCGAATGATTTTAGAATCACTAAATATGAACTGATTGGTAGACATATTAGAAATCTGTTAAAAATAGAAGATAAAGAGATTTGTTTGCTTCAAACACTATATACCGGCGAAGAATTTTATAATAAAGAAATTTTAAATATTAACTACGGTATCATTAACACTCGTATTATCCGTGACATAAATGGAGAAATCTTAAGAGTAATCGGTATTTTTCATAATTTAAATGAAGCAAGAGAATCTGAAAAACTAGCTATGTCAGGGAGAATTGCTGCAGGGATTGCCCACGAAGTTCGCAATCCACTTACGACAGTGAGAGGGTATTTACAATTTTTACAAGAAGAAGCCCCACCTCAATATAAGCAGTTGTTTAATGATCTTCTGATTCCAGAATTAGACAGAGCAAATGGCATAATCACTGATTTTTTATCTATTACAAAGAATGCAAACTATAAACCTGAGGCAATAAATATTAATGATTTTATATCAAATCATATAAAACAGTTATTATTCAGTGAGACCTTTTTAAATAACGTAAAATTTGAATTTTTCTTATCTGAAGATTTAATAGCAACACATATATTTTTTGATAAGAATCAACTTGTTCAAGTATTTTTAAACTTATTTCATAATGCATTAGATGCGAAAAAAGAAGATTTACTGATCATTAATATTGCTACTTTTATCGATAATGATATCATTTATATTACCTTTAAAGATAACGGTACAGGAATTCCTTCTGCTGACTTACCATATATATTTGATCCTTTCTTTTCTACGAAAGATGACGGTACCGGACTTGGTTTACCATTAACAAAAAAACTGATTCAAAATCATAATGGCACAATTTCAGTACTAAGTGGAGATAATGGAACTACCTTTACAATTACATTACCTATTAAGTGCACTGCTACTTAATAAGGAATAGCATCTTAGAATACAAGCTGTCGAAACGTCGACGGCTTTTTATTATGGCTATTTTTTTAAGGGGGTATCTTTGCGGCGTTTTTCAATTAAATTTGAATTGAGGATCTATATTTATAGATTTTTAGTAGATTTCTTCATTATATAAGTCTAATTTGAAAGAATTAGAGAAAACTTTTTACTTTTCCATCGTTGTGCATCTACTTTTAAGGCTGGATACCCTAACCGGTATAGGTATTATCTTACCTATTTTAGGTACCTTGGGAATTTATTTGCAGTTTTGCTAATTTTAATTGCAGTTTCACTAATTTTATTTGCAGATTCTCGATTTTTATTTGCAGTTCCGCTTTTATTTGCAGTTCCGCTTTTATTTGCAGTTTACGAGTTCTTATTTGCACATTTCGCTGTATTATTTGCACTGTTCATTTTCTTATTTGCACTTTCCATTGTATTATAAGCATGCCGACCACTGATTTGTACATTTCACTGTTTTATTTGCGCTTTTCACAGTTCTAATTTACACAGTAAACGTTCTTATTTGTACGTAGCCCTTTATTTCAACTACTTTTCTTTTAAATATTCTATAAAACAAAAAAGAAGATGCCCCTTTACACATCTGGGACATCCTCTTTATTTATACAGATAGAATAATTTTACCTGTTGATTTTCTACTTTCTAATAAGTCATGTGCCAGTTTTCCATCTTTTAAAGGAAACACGGTAGGTTCTTGTACAATTAATTGTTTAGTTGAAATCCAATTAAATAGTTCATTACTTCTACGTAGTCTCTCTTCTTTTGAAATTAAAACATTCCACAAGTCTCCACCTGTTAGTGTTTTTGATGTATCCATTAACATTCTAGGATCGATATGTACTGGGTCTCCACCTGCCATTCCGTAAAACACAACCGTTCCGTGAATCTTAGTAGCTTCAAAGCTATCCATTATTGTCGAACCTACTGATTCATACACTACATCCACACCATTTTTTTCTTTAACCTTCGATACCCAGTCTTCATTATATAAAAATACTTCTTTTGCACCGATTGATAGAGCTTTGTCTCTTTTTTCTGTAGATGAGGTTAATCCGATTACCTCGCCGCCTTTTAAACGGATCATTTGAGTTAATAATTGACCAACGCCACCTGCTACAGCATGTACAAGAGCAACATCACCAGCTTTTATTTTATAACTATCATTAATTAAATAATGTGCAGTTAATCCTTGTAACATAATAGAAGCAGCAATTTCAAAACTAATTTCATCCGGAATTGGTACAATATGAGTTTCTTTTGCAGCAACATACTCTGCATTTGCAAACGGAACATCAGCAAAAGCTACTCGGTCACCCACTTTATAGTCTGTAATGTTCGAACCAACTTCGGTAATAACTCCAGAGCCCTCGTATCCTAAAATATAAGGCGGATCACCTGCTAAATGATAGTTCCCTTTGCGACGGTATATGTCTGCAAAATTAACACCCACTGCCTTCATTTCAATTAAAACTTCATCGGTTGAAATGTTAGGTGCCTGGATTTCTTCATATTTTAATACGTCTGATTGACCAAATTCTCTAAAAACTAGTGCTTTCATTTACATACTTCCTAACCTTTTAAAATTCAAATATAAAATCTTCGTCTGTTAATTTTTCCACAGTAACTGCTTTTACATACCCATTTCCTTTTACAGAGAAGAAATCATGGTTTTTTGTATCTGTTTTTAGTCCATTTAAAACAATTGGATTAATATCTTCTTCGTCAAAATAAGGATCAAATCCTAAGTTCATTAATGCCTTGTTTGCATTATATCGAATAAACTTATTAACTTCCTCTACTAGACCAATTGAAGAATAAATTTCATCTGCATATTGTAATTCAATCTCATACAATTGAACTAATAATGACATTGTTTCATTGAAAAGTCGAGTTTTTTGTTCATCAGTAAATTGGTCATAAATTTGTTGTGCTAACAATCCTACAAATACTCCGTGAATACTTTCATCTCGTAAAATAAGATTAATAATTTCTCCACTTGCAGTCATTTTCCCTTGACCTGCTAAATATAACGGGAAGAAGAATCCACTATAAAATAAATAGCTTTCTAAAAATACACTTGCAACCATTGCCATGTATAGCTCTTCATCTGAAACATCACGCTTTAATAAATTTAAATAATAAGAAGAAATTAACTCTGATTTTTTCGTTAAAATTGGATGCTCGTCCACCCATTTAAATAGCTCATCAATTTCATCTTCTGTAGCAAGAGTTGTAAAAATATGTGAATAGCTCTTAGCATGCACTTCTTCCATCGCACCCATAAAGGCTAGTACACTTTTAGCTTGTAAGTTTTTAAGATGAACTAAGATTAATGGCATACCTTCTCCGCCCTGCTTAGTATCTAATAATGTTAGTCCACCTAATACCTTTTTAAAAGCCGCTTGTTCTTCTTTCGATAATGTATTCCAAGTATTTTTATCTGATGAAACGACGATCTCTTCTTCTGTCCAAAACTGAGATAAATTTTGCTTCCAAAATACTAAACTAAAATCATCTTCTTTTTTATTCCAGTTAACAGCTTTCATCTATATTTTCCCCCTAATCATAAAGAAAGCCCGATGATATAGAACTATATGCTTAAAGCATTCTATATTCGAGCTTCTCACTTAGACCATCAAGTAATTTAATTTCGATTAATTTATTCTATTTAACTATTATTTTATACTGAACAACTAATACACTCTTCTACACTTAGTTTACGAGTACGAGTGTAATATAAACTTTTTAATCCTTTTTTATTAGCATAAATATAGTATCTAGCAAGCTCTCTTGTTGAGACATCACTGTTTACATATAGGATTGTACTAATCCCTTGGTCGACATGTTGCTGAATTTCAGCGATTAAGTCAATTAGCTTAAACTGATTCACATCATATGCTGATTTATAATACCAAAAACTATTTTTTGATAAATAAGGCATTGGATAATAAGTTGTTGAATTTGCATAAGTTCTAGATTCAATCACATTTACAATTGGCATAACCGATGAAGTAGCGTTTTGAATATAGCTAATTGATTGTGTAGGTGCGATTGCTAAACGATAGCTGTTATATAAGCCATATGCTTGTACTTGCTTACTCAATGTAACCCAGTCAAATTCATTAGGGATATAAATACCGCTAAATAATTCTTTCACCTTGTCAGTTTTAGGTTCAAATGATTTTGAAGTATACTTTTCAAAATAAGTACCTTTCGCATATTCACTCTTTTTGAAATCCTTAAATGTTTTACCTGTTTCCTTAGCAATTAACATACTTTTTTCGATTGAATAAAAGTTAACCATCATAAAGAATGTATTCGCAAAATCTTTTGCCTCAGCACCTTCATATGCAATGCCATTTTTCGCAAAAAATCCATGCAAATTCATTGCACCTAAACCAACTGAATGAAGCTCTTCATTTGCTTTTTTTACAGTAGGTGCATTTTCTATTTCTGTCATATCTGCTACGGCTGTTAAAGCTTCTATACCAACATGGACAGATTCTCTAATCGCTTTATTTTCCATTACATTTACGATGTTTAAAGATCCTAAGTTACAATTCACATCACGTTTGATTAAGTCTTCTTCACCATAGTTATTGATAACTGATGTTTCTTGAAGTTGAAAGATTTCTGTCTCTTATATTCGACTAGGTTCGCTACAACCTAACCCGTTCTCTTATGAACTGCTACATGTCACCATGCAGGATAGACTATATCATCACCTTCAGCTCAACCTGGTAAGGTGCTCTGCTTTTCCACTCGCTTTTTGAGTGTACTCTACTCGCTTCTTCACTGGAGTTTTTCATCCAGCTATGCTTTCGATAGTCGTTAGGCATTTACTTATTTTAATTTTTTTAGAAAGTCTCTTATAGGTAGGAAATTTATTGTAGTCATATCGGCTGATTAAGATAACTGCTGAAATTCCTATATATATTACTAGATTTTTATACTGAAATTAAAAACACTTCATTAAAAAACCTATAAGACACTACCCAATTAAAATAAGATTTAGCACGGTGGATTACCTCTATATTAAGGCTTCTCCCGTTTAACAGAGTTTTCGACTAGAATTTCTTCTAGAAGGTGCTAGCTATTAACACAAATTAGACATTTTTATGTCGCCAATATCTTTTAATGCATGCTGCTCATTCGCGTTACTTTTATACATTAAATATGGATAGCCAGATTCTAACTGAATCGCAGCAATTTTTACTAAAAGGTCTCGTGCATTTAAATCTAGTTTTTTCTTTTTAATGCGATCATTATTTACTAATTCTTCATATCTTTCATCGATATCAAAATCATCTAAATGAATTCCATACTCTTTGTACACTGTATATGGAGCAAATACGTAGAATGGTTCATTTTTCTCTGCTAGTTCAAAGAATTTATTTGGAACAATTAATCCGATTGAAAGTGACTGAATTCTACTTTTCTCATCGGCATTGATTTTTTTTGTATCAAGAAATTCAACTACGTCCCAGTGGAAAATATTTAAATAGGTTGCACCAGCACCTTTACGTTGTCCAAGCTGGTTAGCATACGAAAACGAATCTTCTAATAGCTTCATTACAGGAACAACACCACTTGCAGCGTTATCAATTTCCTTTATTTGTTCTCCACGTGCTCTAAGCTTCGATAAATTAAGTGCAACACCACCGCCGATTTTTGATAGCTGCATTGCTGTATTAATCTGAAATCCTATCGAATTTAAACTATCATCCATTTCTAATAAGAAACATGATACTAACTCGCCTCTTCTACTTCTTCCAGCATTTAAGAATGTTGGAGTAGCTGGTTGATAGTTTTGTTGAATCATCATGTTCGCTAACTTCAATGCTTTCTCAATATTGCCTCTTCCTAAATATAGTGCAACGATCGCAATTCGATCTTCGTAGCCCTCTAAATAGTACTTACCATCATTTGTTTTTAATGCGTAGTCTTTAAAGTATTTTGAAGCTGCCATATATGATTGAAAAGTGAATCCTGCATTGTAAACTAACTCATATAATTTTTCTATTTCATCAAAGGAGTATTCTAACTCAACATTATAATAATAGTTTTCTTGAATCATATAATTTAAGCGTTCTTTCAAAGAAGAAAACTGAATTTTTTTATCTTCAACTTCTTTTAAAAAACAAAGAAGTGCTTCTTTATCTTTTGCGAGATCAAAAAAACCATCTTTTTTAATCGTCAATTCATTATTAAGCTCAATATGTCTCAAGCTTTTCCACTCCCTCAATAAAATATTGTACATCTCGACTTGTCCCTGACAGTTCAAACTTTGATAACACTGGCACTTGATAGTCTGATGCTATTTTATCTGCACTTGCTGCAAAAGAATCTCCCCAGTTTTTATTACCACTTGCACTGACTGCTTTTAAATATTCCGAATTACTACTTAAAAAAGTATTTACGGTTTCAGGTACATTACCAAATCCTGTTGTATAGGTTACGAGAATATACGGTTCTTCAATTTTTAATCCATCCTTTATTTGGATTGACGGCATTCTAATTTTATTGACAAAACGTTTAACATTACCCGTCATTGAACTGTAAACTATCACCATATTATCACCCTCGTTCATATGTAAGAATATTGAAAATACTTATATTATATACCTACATATTGTATTACCTTTTTAGAACAAACACAATATATAGGTGCTGAAATTAGAAAATAAACATTTCGACAATATATCTCGAAATGAAACAATATATGAAATTTAACAAATTATGGGGGATAGTGCAATAATGTGTAAAACGATTTTTTTGTCAAATGGAGTCATTAACATTTCACAAAAAAAGTACTCATTAACGCCTTGCGAAATAAGAAAAAAAGCTTAAAAAACTTTTTTTTTTCGCAAACTTTTAATGAGTACTTGAATAAAATAATATAATTTTTAATATTTTTTGCCTAATAATTTAGCACATTGTTTTAACTTCTGGCTTCTTCCAAATATGTATAAGTCACATCGCCTCCGTGTTTAGCAATACCACGAAAGTGCTTAAAATCGTCTCGACTAACGATTATTTGTCTAAAAGCTAAAAAATCATCTTTCTTAATATGAATTTCTGAGATCTCACCATTAACTAGTTGATCTATTACTTGTAAAAATTCGTTTTGTTCCATCTTCTCACCCTTTATTATTAGATCAGGGTTCAAGAAAAAATCATTTTTTAATTTCTTCCTGCCCTTCACCGCTTTCATAAAGTTAACATTAACAAAGAATGTACTTATTGGAAACTAAAAAGTTACGTCCAGAATTTTTTCTGAAACAGCTAAATTCATATTTTTATTATTTACTAAAATTACATCTGTTTTTCCATCCATTATAACTAAGAATGCCTTAGGAATAACTTCAACACCAGTTCCTACACTAGCAAATTCAAAGGATGAATGCGCTTCACCAAGAACGACAATCATTTCAAAAAATGGTATTAAAATAACTTTATCAAAATATAAAATCGGATCTCCAATAAGTGTATTACTGCTAACTAAATCCTTTATTTCATTTGAAATTTCAACTTCAAACTCTTCAAACCAATCTTTCAACGAACTAACCTCCTGAAAGTGCTAACAACCATTTTTACCTATCAAAAGGTTTTTAAACATAATTTCTTATGAAAATAGACATAATTGTAAAAAAATTTCAATTTTCTCTTTACCTTTAAACCGTTTTCATGCATTATAGAAGGTGTCAAGTCAAAACTTTGTTAGGAGATATGCTCATGAAAATTGCAGAAGCAGGAAATATCATTGAGTTTAAACAGGGGTTAAAAGGTAGAGTTCAAAAAGTTAATAAAAATTCTGTCATTGTTGACATATCCATAATGGAAAACTTCAGAGATTTAGAAATGGAACCGCTAACAGTTGTAAACCATAAAAATTATAAAATAGTAATAGCAGCAGAATAGATTAAATTAGTAGAATCTACTTATATTCACAAATTAAAAGGTACAATCTACATAGTTTATCATTCTATTAAAATTTAATTAAAACTCTTTTTTAAATCAGTCTCAGGTCCCGTGTATATCACGGGACTTTTTTTTATGATTACAAGTGAAAATATAATTAGTGGCAATTCAGGTAAATACTGGAACCATTTACTCTTTAGAAAAGGAGATGGCTATTTTGTTTCTTTGTCCAATTCTTTAAAAGATTTTACTTTATCGTGTGGATTATGGTTCGACTTTCTTTCATTCCAAAATCGTTCCTTTTCTTTTTTTGATTTTGTCATTATTATCACTCCTTAGGATAAGATCTTTCTCGCTATCTTATCATTTCACAAAAATGATCAATCTATGTAATGAGATCGAAACAATTCAAGGAAGATGTAGCAACCTGTTGATGGTATGCATTTAAAAGATTGAAAATTCAGATTAAGTCACACTAGCACTAAATTACTATTTATAGGAAGGATGTTATGAATGAACTTTTTAACAAAGTTTAGTTTAAAAAACTCTGTAGCAATTTTTATCATCTCTTTTTTACTAATCTTTGGAGGATTGTACTCTTATTCAAAATTAAAAGTAGAAGAACTTCCAAATATTGAATTTCCTGCAATTTCAGTACAAGTTGTCTATCCTGGCACAGCACCAGATGATATAAATGACCAAATTACAACAAAACTTGAAAACTCATTTAAATCAATTGAAGGGATAAAGACTCTCTCAAGCTCGTCTTTCGAAAGTGTTTCTGTTATTAACCTAGAATTTCCGTTTAATACAGATATGAACAAAGTCGAACAACAAATCAACAATACACTAAAAGATGCTGGATTACCTGAAAATGTAACAACAAAGGTCGATCGATTCTCATTTGGCTCCTTTCCTATTTATTACATCTCTATGTTTTCAAAAAACGGATCCAATATTGAAACAACTTTAAATGATGAAATTGTACCAGCATTAAATAAAATCGAGGGTGTAAATAGCGTTTCAATTGGTGGTGGAAAATCTACAGCTCTTTCAATTGAAGTAGATAAGCAAAAAATTGCAAATTTAGGGCTATCACTATCAAGCATCAAAGATCAAATCAGTTCAAAATTCCTATCATTCCCTGCTGGAAAAATTACTGAAGGGAATATTAAGATTCCAATTCGGGTCGAAGAAAAGTTAGATACAATTCAAAAACTAAAGGATTTAGAACTACAACCTGCGTCCGTGGTTTCTACGACACCTAATCAAACCGCTCAAACACCAAAAGTGTTATTAAGTGATGTGGCAAAAATTGAATCTGTTGACTCTAAAGACGAATTAATTCGATATAACGAAAACGATGCTATTTCAATGGCAATTACAAAGAAACAAGATGCAAATACAGTTGAAGTAGCTGACAAAGTCATTAACGTATTAAATAAATACAAAAAAGAACTTTCTTATAAAGTAGGTTACAGTTCTGCAGAAGGCGTTAAACAATCCGTTGAATCCCTTATTAAAGAAGGATTACTTGGAGCACTATTCGCTTCATTAGCAGTATTGATTTTCTTGCGTAACTTCCGAGCTACATTTATTGCTATTATCTCTATTCCGTTATCAATATTAATTACATCAATTTTCTTACTTAAATTAGATATAACGTTAAATATTATGACACTAGGTGGTATGGCTGTAGCTGTAGGTCGTGTAGTTGACGATAGTATAGTAGTGATTGAAAATATTTTCCGTAGAATACGTAAATCTAAAGAAGGAATTTCAAATGATTTAATTCTATCTTCAACTAAAGAAATATTAAAAGCAGTAACATCTTCCACGATTACGACAATTGTAGTTTTCTTACCTTTAGGTGTAGTTGGTGGATTTACGAGTAAAATATTCCTACCTTTTGCATTAACAATTGTATTTTCTTTATTAGCTTCATTATTAGTTTCTATTACAATTGTCCCGATTTTAGGTAGGTATGCATTTAAGAGAGTATCTACTGAAGAAAAAGAAGAAAAAATACAATTATGGTATGGAAAGGTAATTGAGAAATCATTAAATCGTAAATGGATTGTAATCGTGATTGCTGTAGTCATGCTTGCGGGATCTTTCTCGTTAGTTGGAAGACTTGGTTTTACATTTATTCCAAATGAATCATCACGAGCAATTACGGCTTCACTTGAATTACCATCATCAACTTCTATAGCAAAAACAAATGATGTTTCATTGAAAATTGAGAAAATGTTCTTAAATATGAATGCAGTTAAAGAAGTATCTACTGGCGTTGGTAGCCGTGACTTTATGACTGGTCTTAAAACAGAAAATAAAGCTAGCTATTTTATTAATTTAAAACAAAGTGCAGATGTCGATCAGTTTATTAAAAACACAAAAACAAAAATGGAAAAATTGGCAAAATCAGAAGTTCAAGGTGCAAAAGTAACCTTACAAGAAAACTCTTCAGGAGGTCCGCCAACAAATAATAACGTCGACATCAATTTATATTCTAATAACTTAGTTGCACTTGAGGAAAGTGCTAAAAAAGTTGAAAACTATATGAAAAATAACGATCACTTAAAATATGTTACAAATAATTTCTCTGAAAAACAAAAGCAAGTAGTTGTTTCAATTGATGAGAAAAAAGTTTCAGAAAATGGTCTTTCTGCTGGAATGATACTAGGATTAGTTGCCGATCAAACAAATCCAATAAATATGGGTACATTAAAAATCGACGGTAAAGATCAAAATGTACAATTAACTTATAATAAGGACCTACAATCGGTAGAAGATATTAAAAATATAAATTTATTTGGGAAATTAGGACCGATTAAATTATCAGATGTAGCCCAAGTTAAAACGATTGAGACGTATTCTGCCATTCAAAAATTAGATGGTAAAATATTCGCGAAAGTATCCGCTCAAATTCAGGGAAAAGATATTGCAAAAGTAACTAATGAAGTAATCAATGATGTAAAAAAAGATGTATCTTTACCATCAGATGTAACATTAAAAGGTGGCGGTGGAAGTGATGATACGACTCAAACCTTTAAAGATTTAGGCGTTGCAATGGGAGTTGCAATCGGATTAGTCTATTTAACAATGTTAATTACTTTTGGAAAAGCTCGAATACCATTTATCATTTTATCAGCATTAGTTTTTGTACCAATTGGTTCTTTCGTAGCTCTCTTCATAGCAAACGAACCACTATCTATTAGTGTAATGATTGGCTTATTAATGTTAATTGGGATCGTAACGACAAATGCAATCGTATTAGTCGATCGAATTGGACAAAATATCGAACAAAAAGGGCTACCTCTTCGCCAAGCAATAATTGAAGGCGGAAAAACCCGACTACGTCCAATTTTAATGACGGCTTTTGCTACAATAGCTGCATTACTACCATTAGCTCTAACAAAATCTAGTGGTACGCTAATCTCCAAAGGTTTAGCAATTACAGTAATTGGTGGCTTAACTTCATCTACTTTATTAACACTAGTGTTTATTCCAGTTGTATATGAGTTATTCTTTTCTAAAAAGACAAAGAAGCTTACTAATACTGATGAAATAGCCAAAGTAGTTAATAATTAAAGAAAAACATACACTCTTGCTCTATAGGGCTGTCGATCTAGTCGACAGCCTTTTATTTTGGACCGGAAATAGTCGAACAGCTTAAAAGACGATCTGTTCTATTTAAACTACAACCTTTAGCTTTAGTTCTTGATTTCTAATTCGCTCTTTTCATTCTTTGCATCCTCATCAGTTTTATCTGCACTGCAACCTATATTTGTCTACTTCTCTTTAAAATACCATCAAATAAAAAAAGAGGTGCCCCACGTTTACTTTGGGACACCTCTAATTAATTATAAGTTTTTATCATTTACTCCTGCTAGCCACTTTCTAACAGGCTCTAATGTTGTCTCAATACAGCCGTCATTAAATGGTGATTCAAGTTTAGCTTCTTTAACTAATCCTAAGAATGACTGACTTCCGCCTAACTGACATAACCCAACATAATCGGACCATGCTGTATCTCTGTCTTCATGCATTTTATTCCAGAATTGTAATGCACAAATTTGAGCTAATGTATAATCGATGTAATAGAATGGAGATTGATAAATATGACCTTGTCTTTGCCATAATCCACCTTTTTCTAAATAACTATTTCCATCGTTTGCTCGGTGAGGTAAATATTTTGCTTCTATTCTCTTCCAAAGCCCGTGTCGTTCTTCAGGTGTTAATTCAGGATTCGCGTAGATTTCATGTTGAAACTCATCTACAGCAACGCCATAACCAATAAATGTAACTGCACTGCTTAAATGCGTAAAATAGTATTTTTGTGTATCTTCCTTAAAGAACTCTTCTTGCCAAGGCCATGTAAAGAATTCCATGCTCATAGAATGAATCTCACAAGCCTCATATGTTGGCCAGTTGTACTCAGGTGTTTCAAATTTACGACTCTCGTAAACTTGAAATGCATGGCCTGCTTCATGCGTTAAAACGTCAATATCACCAGATGTTCCGTTGAAATTCGAGAAAATAAATGGAGCTTTATAGTTTGGAATATATGTACAATATCCCCCACCTTGTTTTCCTTCCTTAGCAACTAAATCTAGTAAATTTTCCTTTAACATAAAGTTGAAAAATTCACTTGTTTCTTTCGATAACTCATCGTACATTTTTTTACCGTTTTCAATAATCCACTCAGGACTACCTTTAGGCGTTGCATTGCCTGTTACAAATTCAAATTTATCATCATAATAATAAAGTTGATCCACGCCAATTCGATTAGCTTGACGCTCTCTTAATTCTGTTGCAATTGGAACAATTGTTTCAAGAACTTGCTCTCTAAACTTTTTAACATCATTTGCATCGTAATCTGTTCTCATCATACGTGCATAGCCTAGCTCAATGAAGTTTGAAAAACCAAGTTTAGTAGCAATACGAGTTCGAATTTTTACTAATTTATCATAGATTTCATCAAATTTATCTTGATTCTCAGAGAAGTATCCAAAGTATGTATCATAAGCTGTTTTCCTAACTTCTCGGTCCTTATCTTCAAAATGCGCTGAAATTTGTGCTAACGTTTTCACTTCACCGTAAAATGGAAGTTTAGCAGCCGCTACTAACTTAGCATATTCAGTTGTTAGTTTATTTTCTTCTTGTAAATCTGGAATGACTTCCTCACTTAAGATCTTAACTTCACATTCAGCTAAAGCAAATAATTGTTTTCCATATTTAGCTTCAAGTTGCTCTCTAAATGGTGAACCAATTAATGCTTTATAATATTGTTGTCCATACGATTGAACAATTGGAGTGTTTTCATCAAAGAACGCCTGCTCATCCTCATAAAACTTATCGTTCGTATCAACTGAATGGCGAACTGCACATAAATTTTCCATTGTAGAAAATTCATTTCTTAAGTCATTAATTTCATTCATTGCTAATTCTTGTTCATAGACCGTTGAAGCATCGTAGAAATTTTGTAAAGAGCGTTTAAACTGTTCACCTAAGTTCTTAATACTTGGTCTAGAATACTGGTAATCTTGAAAACCCATGTTAATCCCTCCATTTTTTGTGATATTGCTATTATATATAAAATCTTCTAGTAAAAAAACCTAATTTTCAATAAATTTCTGACAATTTAAATAACATTTTATTTAAACTATAAAATAATTGGTGAATTTTTCGGTTTATCGTCTAAAAAAGGTAAAAAAAGTTAGAAGATATAGTTAAAGGAAAAGTAGTTTAAATAAAATTTGAAGAGTTAAAAACAGCTGACTGCACTAATAAGAAAGCAAAAGCTGGGAATAAAGATCAAAGTGCAATTGAAAATAGAGAATCTGCTATTAAGATAAGTAAAACTACAATTTCACTAGAGACTATAAAAACACCCCTTAAAATCAACGTTGCCCAGGCTATGGGTATTTCAACATCTACTTTAAGGGGTGCAATCTTCAATTAAGTGCTATTTAAGTTAAAACATATAGTAACATCAATACTAGACCTGTGCTATCTTAGAAAATTATATAATACAAAATGATCTTTTAAACTTGATCTTCTTAACTCCGTTTTATCAGTTAGACTCATGATATCCAATTTTTTTTAATAAGTGGATTAAGAAATTCTTTTCTTCATTTGAAAGATCACTCATTTGTTCATGTAAGAATTTTTCATGTATAGGAAAAATTTCTTCCATTAATTTATTTCCACTTTCAGTTATTTCCGCATAGATTACTCTGCGATCTGCGCTACAAGGATTTCTATAAACTAGTCCTTTTTTCTCAAGTTTATCTACAACGTATGTAATACTTCCACTTGCTATTAATATTTTTTCACCAATATGTTGAAGCGGTTGATTTCCTTTGTGATACAGTAGCTCTAATACTGCAAATTCAGTTGGATTCAAATTAAAGCTAGCAATTGATTTGTTAGCTGAATCATTGATTTTTCTATGCGCACGCGATAATACAATAAATAGTTTTAAAGAAAGCTCTATATCTTCTCTATTTGTTTCTTCCATAATAATACCCCTTCAATTTCGTTTACGTTTCGGATTCTATTTTTATTTTATACTGATTAACCTTTTTTAAGTTTATTTCATTGAAAATGATTTATTTAGGCTTAGTAGTTTTTTTTGGTATGAAATAATTAACTCGTCCAATTCTTGACTGGCTTTTAAGGTCAAATGCTCATTCAAACCTTTAGTTTCCGCAAAAAATACCATTTCTTCTCTTTTTATTGAAATAGATAATAATAAATGGCTGATTTGATATTCATTCATTAGACTAATTTCCCTTCTACAGGATGTTTTAATTACACGTATTATGTCTTTCATTTTTTAACTATTATTCATTCTATCTAAAATAGTTAAAATAGATACAATATGAAACCTACTAAGCAAAATTACCTAGTAGGTCTATTTTTGATTATGTATTACCACTTATATTATTTAATTTGACGATTTTTTATTAAATCCTGCTTAAGTTAATTATTTTTGAATTAATATCAAAAAAGACTTTACTTTATCTACTATTATAAAATAAAAAAGCCGAAATGTAATGGAAATTATTTACCATTATCAATTCAGCTTTTTCATTTCTAATTAATTGCCTGCTTTTATTTTATGGCCTTGGATCATCATTAATTTAACTTTATAGCTAATTAGAAATTCGATTCCTTCTAACCATTTCTTCGTTTCTAGTGGATTTCTTCCCCAAACGGTTATCCCATGATTTCTAACTAGAACTGCCCCGAAGTCATTTGTTAAAAATGGTGTATAAGCGCGGTTAAAAGATTCCATATCTTGAGCATTTTCAATGATCGGAACGGTTATTTTATTTTCAAAATATGAGCTCGTTAATATATGAATCATTTCGTTATTTTCAAGCTCTACCTGTCCTTCATCACCAAATAATTCAGAAATAACATTATTATCTACAGTATGTACATGCAGCACACAAGTAGCAGCTGTTTTTTCATAAATATTTGCATGAATCAATGTTTCAAGTGATGGTTTTAATACCGTATCAAATACAGGCTCACCTAAATTATTAACAACGATAAATTCTTCATCACAACGTGCTCTTTTATCCTTCTCATCTGCTGTTACAAGAAATAATAATGGGTCGTCTGAAATTTTCATTGATAGGTTCCCGCTCGTTCCATAAAACCAATCTCTTTTTGCCAAATCACATTTAATATTTGCAAGCTTTTTCCATTGTTCTAAAAATAAACTCATATCTACACCTCCACTTATTTAGACTATCTATTTGGACAACGTTAAAAATTCAAACTATTCTTACTATTTATTAAAATTATGTCATGTGTCGGTCTTCATTGTCAATAGTTCTAAGTAAATGAACAAACATCAATTTTCTACATCTTTTATGGTTTTTTGATAGATCTTATTGATTTAATACTTTTTTTACATCTTGATTTGACAGTACTCCAATTTTATTACACAAATACGTGAAAAATACTATTTTTCTACTCATTTGCTTATCCTTTCTTTCCCTAAGGAAACTTTTTTGTATTTAGTAAATTATATGTCTTATTAGTAATAAATGTGAAGAATATCTTCTCTAGAACCGATTAGTATTTAGAGAACAAAACGTACCTTCGTTCATTCAATTCATACTGTTAAAATGCGTTTTTGAGCTGTTTAGCATTTATTTCATTTTTTAGGTCATTCCCACTCTTTCAAAATTTAGTAATCTTACTATTTTATGATAAAATAAATCGAAAATATTTTAGAATGAGGTATTTTAATGAACATTGTTTTGGCAACATTAAATGCAAAATATATTCATACTAATTTAGGTATTCGTTACATTAAGGCTTATGCACAACCTGAATACGATATCGAACTAGCAGAATATACGATTAAAGATCCAAGTCTTAATATCATTACAGACTTATATAAGCGTAAACCAACTATTCTTGGTTTTAGTTGTTATATTTGGAATATTGAACAAACAATTGAAGTCATCCGAATGTATAAAAAAATTGATCCTACTGTTACGATCTTTGTTGGTGGACCTGAAGTAAGCTATGATGTGAACTATTGGCTAGACAGAGTCAAAGAAATTGATGTCATAACAATTGGTGAAGGTGAAATTACTGTAAAGAAATTAATTCAGGCCATTGATAATGGGGATGATTTCACTTCAATAAATGGCATTGGTTATCGAGATGAAGGTAAAAATATTATCAAACCACAAACTGAAAAGATTGAATTAACAACAATTCCTTCGCCATATCGATTTAAAGAAGATTTACCATTTTTAAGTAAAAGAATTCAATATATCGAAACAAGCCGAGGCTGTCCTTTTAATTGTCAATTTTGTTTATCTTCTATTGAAGTAGGAGTTCGATACTTTAATCGAGAGGTCATTAAAGATGACATACGTTATCTAATGGCAAACGGAGCAAAAGTTTTTAAGTTCGTAGATCGAACTTTTAATATTAGTCGTAGTTATGCTATGGATATGTTTCAATTTTTAATTGATGAACATTTGGAAGGAACCGTATTTCAATTTGAGATTACTGGGGATATTATGCGTCCAGAGGTCATCGAATTTTTAAATGATAATGCACCTAAAGGACTATTCCGATTTGAAATTGGAGTTCAATCAACAAATGATGCTACAAATGAACTAGTCATGAGAAGACAGAATTTCGAGAAACTTTGTCGAACGGTCACACTAGTTCGAGATGGAGAAAAAATAGATCAACATTTGGATTTAATTGCTGGTTTACCTGAAGAGGATTACAATTCATTTCGTCAAACTTTCAATGATGTATTTGAATTAAGACCAGAAGAACTGCAACTAGGTTTCTTAAAAATGCTAAGAGGAACTGGCGTACGCTTAAGAGCTCATGAGCATGATTATGTCTATATGGATTATGCTCCGTATGAAGTTTTAGGTAATAACGTCCTTTCATTCGATGATATTGTAAAAATAAAACAAGTTGAAGACGTACTTGAAAAATATTGGAATGATCATCGAACAAATAATACAATAGAATATTTAATTAAAAATGAATTCGAAAGTCCGTTTGATTTCTTCCAATTATTCGGTTCATTCTGGGAGGAACGCGGTTGGTCTAGAATCGGGCATCAGCTTGAAGATTTGTTTAAACGATTAAATGAATTTTTAACTCATTATCAAATTAAAAATGATTCAATCGTGAAAGATATTATGAAGGTTGATTATTACTTAAACCATAAATACAAACCTCGTAAACCTTGGTGGGACGAAGTAACGACTCAAGACTTTTCGAAAGATATTTATAAGCGAATTATCGAAGATCCTGAACAACTTGGTTCAAACTTTATTAACCTTAGCTTAAACGAAAAAGAAATTTATAAACACACAATAATTGAACCTTTATCATTTGATATAGAACATTTCTTATTGACTGGAGAATATCGAACTGGTAAATATGCAATGTTAATTTATTTCTCACCAAAAACGTTATCACCTTCATTTTATAAAATTGAAGCATAATTAAGCTGAAATGTTTTTTTAAAATAGAAATACACAGGCGAGATAATGATGAACTGCTCTCTATGAAAGGAAACCACCATTCCGAAAGTGGTAATTAAAGAAGTACTTCTATAGTTTGAACATACTTTACGTTTTTAGCCAATAGAAAAGGCTGTTGATTTTTCGACAGCCTTCTTTTGTATTGATTTCACTAATTAGCAAATAATAATTTGTAAATAGAGGTGATATTAATATGAAAAGAAAAAAAGACAATACTGAAATCGACTCACCAGTAATGCAAGACACAATACCACATATATCAAATTTCCCATCATTTAAGGGAACAAGCATTAAAATGGAGGAACCGTTTGTTAATTCAAAGGGTGTAGTTATCGGCGATAGTAAATATAGTTCTCCTAACTCTCCATTAAATAATTGGTCAGATGATGTAGATCCTTCAGTTATGGCAGGTGACGAATGGGTTCATCCTACAAATGATATTGGATGGGCAACTGCAGAAAACGCTGCGCTTCTAGAATCGAAAAAGCGTGAACCAACAAAACAATTTATGCATCCGCAACATGAAACTAGGGACTGATTAATTGGATAAACTCAAGTATAAGAAAGAAAAGGGTAAAGGGAAAACCTTTACCCTTACTTTGCGTTTTAAAATAAAGCTATATTGATCTTGCCCTTTTTTTGGACCAGTAGTGTATGTAACTGGGCTCTATGATGTGTGAAGTGCACTAGAATTTCTAATAGCCATTCAAATTTAGAGTATTTTAATTCCCAATATGAAGTAACTTCTTCAAATAAATCCTGTCCATTCATTTTCAAATAGTTTTCCTTTAAATCATGAAAATTTTTTTGTAATAATTTTTTCATTTCAATTAAAGATGTACATTGGACTTCGCTATAGTATACGACCATCGCCTCTTGGCTTACTCCACTCATAATTTTCAAATCAGCACCTATTAACTCACACAAATGCTGTGCTAACTCTCCAATCGATTTCTTATCATCAATTGGTCTGAAATTTAAATCTTCTTCAGTTATTAACTCAAGCATTTCAAAAACAGTCTTAACACTTAAACATAATTGATTAATTACATTTTCTACATACATTTTTAAGGCTTGGTAAAGTTTAGATATTTTTACCTCTTCACCAGTCCATTTCCCTCCTTTACATAAGCTCTACTCTCCCATACCCTCTGTCCTCAATTTGTCATAGAATCATGTCCTTCTGAATAAATTTGTACAGTAGAGGAGGGATTATGATGAGAACACTAGCTTGGCATGAGACTTTAGAGTTGCACGAAATCGTAGCAACTACAACTTACTTTTTATTTAAACTTAAAACAAATATAAAAAATGTTTCAGATGCAGGATTAAAAGAATTATATAAAACATCCATTACTACTTTTGAAAATAACTTACGTGACTTACTTAAATTTATGACCAACATTACAATCGGAGAAAGAGATGCAGCAAGTGATAAATTAGCGAGTGAAATGAATGCAGAAGATTTATTATCTGCTACAAAAGTGTTAACTAAAATGTATGCAAATGCACTTACTGAAACAGCAACCCCTGATTTAAATAACACATTTGTTAAACAACTAGTAGCCGTAAATAATTTGCACACTCAAATTTTTACTTATTTATCAAAACAAGGTCAATATTCAGTATACAATATTAATAAATTAATCGAAAACGACGCTAAAAAGGCAATGGACGTATTAAAAATGCCATATTAAAAAATGGACGTTTTTTACGTCCATTTTTGTTTGATCTTTAATCTTTATTGAAATTCTTATTATCTAAACAAGTGACCTTTTCAGCTGCTAGATAATTATATCTTTTTGTATTTTCAACTAATTTTATTAAATTTAGATAAGTTTGCTTTGCTCCTAATACAAGCAATGGAACTCCAATAAAATCTAAATGCAAAAATCTTGAAGTAAAGCCACCTAATGTCATTGCTAATGGGACTGTTGGCGATGAACTTGATAAAATAATTTTATCATCCTCATTTAATAAGATTTTCCCTAGCGTCTCTATAGCTGTCGGCACATTTTTAGTATATCTTTTTGCTACTGTATATACTTGGTCTCCATTCTCGTCTTCACCATGAAAAAATAGTTTCCCACCATCTTTTGGTTTTAGTTTATTAAATAAATAAGTATTCTTTACTTCTTCCGTTGTCGGCTGGCGATCGAGAGGTAATTGCTTCAAATGATATGCAGCAGCTAATGGTGAAGAATGTGTACCTCCAAAACAGTAATATATATAATATTTCATTCATCTCATCCTCAAATTTTGTTTTAATACGTATGTAAATGTAATTGCTTTGAATCCCATTCCGCAAAACATACTTGTTTCAGTGATAAATTTGACTCAGAAAGTTTTTTGTGTACCCACTTTTCGTCTTTTTTCAATGAATTAAGTGCTCTTTCTATAATTTGCCCATCACTAATGACGACGACAGGTAAAAATTCTTTTTCCATCTGAATTTTCAAATCTTGTTTAGTAGGAGTATCGAAATTGGATTTCTTTAAGACACTGATTGTTCCGTCATTTTCTAAAATAGCATACGCAACTTCACTGACTGAGAAAGTATCTTTCGCTCTTAATAATTGCATCAATTGATCAGTATCTAAACGATTTCTTTTCAATTCTTTCCATTGAATTGCTCCGTGCTTAATTACGACCGCAGCATCACCTTCTAAGAACTTTCTAGCTCTTCGTGACTTTTGAGTTATGATTTCGGTAACTAAGATGAGAGCACCCCACGTAAAAATACTAAATAGAATTCTAGGAAGATTTGCTTCCTTGTCGTATATTCCATCTCCTAGTATATTTCCTAGCACTAAAGATGATATCAAATCAAATGGTGTTATTTGTGTTATTTGCGTTTTCCCATTAATTTTGACCACGATAAAAAGTGCTATATATCCGAAAAATAATTCAGTAAACATTTCATGATAGCTCATGTAATACACTCCTAAATTTTTCTTACTATTTTTGACTATTTATAGTTTTAATAGATAACTTGAAAAAAATTCCAAATAAATCAATTTTCCATATAAAGATGTGCGTCTGGATGAGAGCCAACCGTAACTAGATCCTTTAATATTTTTGCCAATACATAGCTATATACAGTTCCATTACCTCCATACGCCATTAAAAACAAACAGTTTGGATATTCATTGTATTCTCTAATCATTGGTAAGCCGGAATGCGTTCCTCCAAATGCGCCTGTCCAATAAAATTCCGCTTTTGCATCTTTATGTTGCGGAAATAACTCTACTAGATTTTTTATAAGCTGCTCTTTTTTATGAAATAACATTGATTCACGCTTTTCTGGTATGATTGTAGGTTCATCAAGACCTCCAACAATAATTCTTCCATCAACAGTTGTGCGCAAGTAAAGATACGGCCTTGCAGTCTCCCAAATTAAGCAGTCTTCATACCATGCATTACTATTTTCAAGTAACGGCTGAGTTGCAATTGCAAATGTCGAAGTCAAAACTGCATTTTTTTCACTTTTTACTTCTAGAGATTCATAGCCTCCAGCAAAAATAACTTTTTTAGCACGAATTGTATGTTTAGTGTTCGTAAAAAGTTGGACACCTTCCTTTGAACCAATGATCCTCGTTACCTCGGTATCAGCGTAGGCCTTTAACCCTCGCTTCATAGCATATAAAAGTAAGCCATGGGCACATTTATACGGATTTACTTCAGCGTCATCACCAGTGAAAAGTGCAAGTTCCTTTGTAAAATTAAACTTCTCTTTTATTTGGGCTTTTGTAAATAACTCAACATTGAATCCATTTTCCGTTAACATCTTATACTCTAATTCAATATTTTCTTTTCCATCTAAGTCACTTGCATAATACAAACTTTTTCTTTTTATAAAATCTGGATCAATTTCAATTTCTTTTGACATTTTTTCAATTCCTTTTATTGCTTCAACACATAATTGATAATGACGAACGGCTTTTTCTCTTCCATAAGAGTTAATAAATGAATTTAATGATTTATCGTTTGTATATTGTAGTAGTCCGGTATTAGCACTTGTACTTCCATGAGCAATTTTTCGTTTATCTAGTAATACTACTTTTGCTCCTGTTTGACTTAGGAAATACGCGGATAAGCCACCTGACTCACCACTACCTACTATTACAAAATCACATTCTAGATCTTCATCTAGTGATTTAATATTATCTAATTCTGGGTGCGAATTAATATAAGTTGTTGGCCAATATAAAACACCGCTAATACTTTTCACATGTCTACTCCTTTCATTAATCATTATTTAAGGTAGTTTTTGTCAGTTGAATGAAAAAAATCCCACTTTTTTCAAAGTGAGATTTTTTTTAAGCTAAATTTAATTTTTTATGATCTTTCAGCTAACCATTTTCCAATTGTCGGATATGTTGTTTTTAGAGAAACAGGTCCAAACATAATTGAAACATGACCAGATGGAATCGATACATATTTCTTATCTACGCTAGAAATATGCTCATTTAGAGCTTCCACTTGGCATGGCATTGCAATATGATCTTTAGTTGCAGATATATTTAATACATTAGCTTGTATGTTTGATACATCTACTTTTCTACCTCTAATTTCAAGTTCACCATTTAATAATTTGTTTTGTTGATAAAATTCACGAATCCATTGACGATATGATTCGCCTGGGAAAGGAATACCGTCTGCAACCCATTTTTGCATTAACTGCCACGACTTAATAAATCTTGTATTATCAGATCGATCTAATAAAGTTACATAAGGCCCAACGAAATTAGTAATTGGTTTTAACATTTTATTACCAAAGTCAATCATTTCAGGTGGTATATTTCCTAATGTGTCGACAGCTTTATCTAATGCAAAGTATTTTTCATTTAAAAACGATCCATATAATCCAGTTTCTGAAAAATCAAATGGACTAGTTACGAATATTAAGTTTTTAATTGGTGCATTTTCATAAAGAGATGCGTAAATACTAGTTAAAGTGCCACCCATACAATAGCCTAATAATGATATTTCCTCTGCACCTGAAAAACGAAGAACGCGATTTACAGCTTTCGCAATATAATCATGAATGAAATCGTCAAATTTCAAATGGCGATCTTCATAACCAAAAGTACCCCAGTCTAATAGATAAACATCAAATCCTTCATTAACAAGATATTCTACAAAAGAATTACCTTTCGTTAAATCAAGGATATAAGGCTTATTAATTAGCGCATAAATAAGTAAGATCGGAGTCTTTTTTACTTTTTTTGTTGTAGTTGGAATATAATGATACAATTTACTCTTATTTTTAGTCCAAATGACTTCTTTAGGAGATTGACCTACTAGTGGCTCCCCTTCTTTTATAAGAATATCTGCAGTTTTCTTCAATCTTTTATATGATTCTTTTAATCCGCTTGGAAGTGATTCCGTAGCTTCTTCTAACTTTTGTGAACTAATCACACGATTCCCCCCTTTTGATAAAGTTCATCTATATATAAGACTTAAACGTAAAGTCCGCCATTTACATTTATTTGTTGACCAGTGATGTACTCGCCGCCTTCGCATAAGTAAACTACTGCTTTAGCAATTTCCTCAACTTTACCAAATCTTCTTTTTGGTATTTTAGATATAATTTGTTCTTTTACATTTTCTGGTATTTCGTTTACCATATCCGTTTCAATAAATCCTGGACATACAGAATTTACTGTAACATTTGATTTTGCTAATTCAAGAGCTAATGATTTAGTAAATCCGATCATTCCGGCTTTTGCAGCAGAATAGTTTGTTTGACCAAAACCGCCCGATTGACCAATAACTGATGAGATATTAATGATACGAGCATTATCAGATTCTAATAAGTGTGGTAAAGCAGAATTACATGTGTTATAAACACTGCTTAAGTTTACATCAATTACCTCATGCCAATCTTCAGCACTTAGCTTTTTGAAACTACGATCTCTAGTGATTCCGGCATTGTTTACAATAATGTCCAAACGGCCAAAATGCTCAACTGTACGATCAATTAATGCTTTCGCTTGATCTAATTCAGCAACATTAGCTTGAACTGCTAATGCCTCATAACCATTTTCAAAAAGTTCGTCTACAACTGCTTTTGCGTGTGCTTCACTATTATTATAATTGATTACAACTTTTGCACCTTTCTCTGCTAAAGCAAATGCTATACCTTTTCCTATTCCTTTTGCTCCACCTGTTACGATCGCTACACGATTTACTAAATCCATTAATCATTTCTCCTTTTTTAACTAATTATTGTTTTGTTGTTGTTGTTGTAGTTGTTAATTGCTTTAAAAGTTGTTCAATGTTTGACATTGAAGACTTTAATTCACTAACTTGTTGATGGATTGATTTGGTTTCAGCTTTCACTTTTGTAAGATCTCGTTTTAATGCAACAATGTCTAACTCTTTTTTCAATGCTGTTACATCTAACTCTGGTTGCGTATTTAAGTATAATTGGTCCTCTAATGTATCAACTTTTGATTCTAAATTAATCACTAAGCTAGCTACATTTGCGATATCTTCTTTTGAAGCGATATTCGAAGCATCTAAGAAAGTTTTCGACTGATCATTCATCATTTTTTTACAAAATAGATTAAAATCTAGTACAGAACCCATCCACTCAGAAAATTCTTCTTTATGAACATGATCGTTCATCATTTTTCCCCAGTATTTTTCATTAACATCATACATTTGCTTCCACATTTTCAATGGATCTGAATAATTTTGCTCTGACATCTTAATCCCCCTCACTCATTTAAGTATAGAAAACATATTAACAACAAAACAATCCAATATTTTCGTGATATTTCTACATTTTTGTCGAAATTTGTTTTTTAATATTCATTATATTTAAAATACATTGACAATAAATTTAACTAAGTGTAAATTACACCTAAGGGATGATTCCTTACTACGATATAGGAGGGAACGATACTTTATGACAACAAATGAAAATGATACAAGTAAAAAAACAAAACAGGAAGCTTCCAACAATCTTACATTGCCAAAAAACTTCTTAGTTCCCTTTCTACTTCTAAGCCTTAAGCAATGGAACATGCATGGCTATAAATTAATGCAAGTATTATTTGATTTAGGTTTTACTACGCTTGATTCGAGTAATGTGTATCGAATTCTAAGACAACTCGAAAAAGAAAGTTATATTGAATCTAGTTGGGAAAATGGACTCGATGGTCCAGCAAAACGTATTTATTCAATTACTGATGCTGGTGAGGAATATTTAAAAACATGCCATAGTTCATTTACTCAATATAATCAAATGCTCCAAACATTTTTTTCAATTTACACAAATTCCTTCTTTCCATTTAGCAGCTCTGATGAAAGTTTTAAAGATGATTGAAATTGCAGCAATGCATTCAATAATAAATTTTTTTGGAGGAAATACTAATGACTGAAAAAACAATCGAATTACAAACAGAACTTGCAACTGAGAATTTTCAAAAGATGCTTCAATACTTACTAGATAACCAATTACAAATTCAACAATGGACAGAGTCATTATTTCAAGAACAAGCAAAACAATGGAAAACATTAAATGAGCAAGTACAACTTCAACAACAAGAATCTTATGAACAATTTCAAGAAATGATCAAATTACTAAATGAAATTAAACCAACAATGACTCAAGAGTCATTTGAAAAAAATTGGAAAAAATTATTTGAACAATTTACTCCATTCCAATCATTATGGTCAAACTTTAATCAAAATCCATATCAACCATTTTTTCAAGCTATGAGTACTTTTTCAAATCAACAACAACAACTTTTTCAACAATTTTTCAAACAACCATTAAATAGCACACCTTTCACTGCTTGGACGAATATGTATCAACAGTTCCAAAAAACTCAAGAAGATTGGTTAAAAAACATTCAAGAATTTTCTTTCTCAAAACTATAAAATTTTTAACGATTTTCTTGAATAGCTAGTTATTTCATCAAGGAGAGGATGAAACAAAATGAATATTTTCGAAAGTGCAAGACATGTACAGGAAGTTCATTTTGACTCCATATCAGTTGGTGATGAAGCTACTCTTGAAGTAAAAATTACGGCAGAGTTAATTGAACAATTTGCTGCAATTTCAACAGATGTTAATCCAATTCACTTATTAGATGATTTTGCTGAAGAAAGCATCTTTAAAGAAAGAATTGCACATGGCATGTTGATTTGCAGCTTTATTTCCTCAGTACTAGGTACTAAACTACCCGGCAAAAACACCATCTACCTATCTCAAGAAGTATTTTTCAAAGCACCAGTTAAAATTAATGACACAATTAAAGTAATCGTCAGTGTAAAAAGCA
This sequence comes from Bacillus sp. AFS017336, assembly GCF_002555445.1. Classification (NCBI taxonomy): domain Bacteria; kingdom Bacillati; phylum Bacillota; class Bacilli; order Caryophanales; family Bacillaceae; genus Bacillus; species Bacillus sp. AFS017336. Next base: position 118,685 of record NZ_NUCO01000021.1, on the reverse strand, counting down.
AACGAGATGATAAAAAATTACTTACCCTTCAAACGAATGTATATAATCAGGATAATATAATCGTTGTGGAAGGATCAGCTGTTGTTAAAAAGTTAACTTAAACCTAATATGACTGTATTTACCAAGCATGATAAAATCCTAAATGTAAAAAATAGTATTGTAAGCTACTACTTACAGAAAGGGAGATTATCATGACAAGATCAAATAAATTATTAGTTCCAGGTGTAGAGCAAGCACTAGATCAATTTAAATATGAAATAGCTAATGAATTCGGAGTAACTTTGGGTTCAGATACAACTGCACGCTCTAACGGTTCAGTTGGTGGCGAAATTACAAAACGTTTAATTGCTCAAGCGCAAAGTCATTTAAAGGGTCAATGATTTAAAGAAATAACAAACTATATAAAATGGCTTAATATAGGGGAAGAATTAATTCTTCCCTTTTTATTTTTAAATTTATTGGAAGAAAATAGCAATATTTATCTTAACTAGTTGTATAGACAAGTTGGACCTTTTAAGTTAATATTGAAAGCGTAATCATTATAATAATTTTCGGAGGGAAAATAATATGCTTAGTTTTTTACAACGTATTGGTAAAGCATTAATGCTTCCAATCGCTGTCCTTCCAGCTGCGGGTCTTTTACTGCGCTTTGGACAACCAGATCTACTAGACATTCCGTTTATGGCGGCTGCTGGTAATGCAATTTTCTCAAATCTTCCATTAATCTTTGCTATCGGTGTTGCAATCGGTATTTCAAGAGATGGAAATGGGGCCGCCGGTCTTGCAGGTGCAATCGGTTACTTCGTATTAACTGCAGGAACAACTACTATTAATAAAGATATAAACATGGCTGCCCTTGGTGGTATTATTACAGGGGTTGTAGCTGGTCTGCTTTACAACCGATTTAGTGGTATTAAATTACCTGAATGGTTAGGATTCTTTAGTGGACGACGATTCGTTCCAATCATAACGTCGGCTACTATGCTGATATTAGCAGGAATATTTGGTTATGTATGGCCAACAATTCAAGATGCAATTAACTCTGTTGGTAACTGGATTATTGATATCGGTCCAATCGGAGCTGCAGTATTTGGTTTCTTAAACCGTATTTTAATTCCATTAGGTTTACATCACGTATTAAATACAATTTTCTGGTTCAACTTAGGTGACTTTACTGATGCTGCTGGTAAATTAGTTCACGGTGACTTAAACAGATTCTTCGCTGGTGACAAATCTGCTGGTGCATTCATGACTGGTTTCTTCCCAATTATGATGTTTGGTCTTCCTGCTGCTGCGTTTGCAATGATCGCTGCTGCAAAACCTGAAAAACGTAAAACTGTTGCAGGTATGTTTATCGGACTTGCTTTAACATCATTCTTAACTGGTATTACTGAACCAATTGAATTTGCATTCATGTTCATTGCTCCAGTACTATATACATTCCATGCAATCTTAACTGGTTTATCAATGGGTCTCGTAAATGCTTTAGGAATTAAAGATGGCTTTACATTCTCTGCTGGTTTCATGGACTACATTTTGAACTACAATATCGCAACTAAACCTATACTATTACTCCTAATCGGTTTAATCTTTGGTGTAATTTACTTTGTCGTGTTCTACTTTGCAATTAAGAGATTTAACATTAAAACACCAGGTCGTGAAGACGATGATGAAGTTGAAACTGATGAAGTAACAACTGAAATTGGTGATTCTTTATACCTACAAGCTTTAGGTGGAAAAGAAAACTTAACAAATATTGATAACTGTACAACTCGTTTACGCTTACAAGTAAAAGATGCTTCTAAAGTAAATGAAGCACTTCTTAAAAAAGCTGGTGCTCGTGGAGTTATTAAATTAGACGATAAAAACGTTCAAGTAGTTGTAGGTACAAACGTAGAGTTTGTTGCTGAAGACTTAAAGAAGGAAGTTAAATAATTGATTTAAAAGCTTGTCCAATTGGGCAAGCTTTTTTACGCTGTTGAAAAAAACTGTCAATTAATCAGGAATATGCTCCATGTAAAGGAAGCGTTATGTGGTTGATTTCCACTACAGGATTCTCGCTTTCCATGGGGCGAGACCTGAGCCTCCTCGGCGATGCCTGTGGGGTCTCAGCCTTCCCGCTTATCCCATAGGAGTCGAGCCTCCTTCCGTTCCAATCAACTACTTCAAAATACAAAAGCATGCAATAAAGCACCTTTTTAATCCCATTTTTTTTGAGAAAAATAGAAATTAAATACTCGGTTATTTTGCTAATATCGATTAATTGTCTATTTAAAAACTAATAATTGAATTGCCTTTCAAATAATAGCATCTCAATATTTTATATTCCCATAAAGAACAATTACTAATGTTTGTTAGTATTCCACATACAAATTATCAATAAAAACAAATCAATAACATCATCAAAAGATTTCAAATTTACCATCAAAATAGATCGCTTAGTAACATTTTAGCTATTGACTACTTTATATTTCAACACTCTGAAAAGAATTTGTGAGACAAAACCGGCTGGTTGAACTGATTTAATAACTCATGGAGGGTTCATGAGTTATTAATCAAGCATGATGTTGCCATTTCCTTACTCATAAAGGTTTCATGAGTTAATAAGTAGCAAGTTCTTTTATATATAAATGAAAAGTAAAAGGACACTAGCATCACTAGTGTCCTTTCATGAATAACTGATCTTTGTAATTTTAATCTTTTGTTTCGTTTCTTCTATTATATGTGCATTAATTGTATTCTCCATTTTATGTACACCAAATACATCATCACTATGTAGATTTATGTGTTGGACATAGTAACCTTCTTTAAAAAACCTTTTTATAAAGTCTAATCCAGTTTCTTTTCTAAATCCTAGGTTATAATCTAAAGAAATTTGTTCAAATTGTTGATATTTGCATTGCTTTAATGCTTCTTCAACGGATATTGCCAATAAAAAGCCGTGTGGAACAGGTCTAGTATCATCTACAAATAATTTCAAATCCTTCACCTACAATACGTATTTTACAGAATGATTACAATCGTAACCGGATTAAAACAAAACTGGGTTTTCCTTCCTGTATTATAACGAGAAAATACGGTGTTTTCTTAACTTCATATTTTTTTTATGGAAATTTTAAGCAAAAAATCAAGTAAGCCTATGAATATTATTCTAGTAAAATAGTAGTCATAACAACGTTTTATTTTATTTCTGTACTAAGACAGTGCTACCAAAAAAATCCTCATTTTTAGCTCCCCATTATTTCCCATAATTATGTCATGCGTTTTCATGCTAAAGTATTACTTGTACAGCGAGACGATAACCAAACAAATGGAGGAGAAAGAACATGAAAAAAATCGTAACTCTATCAACTGTGGCTGCTACTCTACTAGTAGGTGCTCCTGTAGGTGCCGTAAATGCAGCAACTATTACTAAGGATACAAATACAACTAAACCATATACACAAAATATCAATTTAAATGATACTTTATTCAATTATTTTAATCTACCAAACTTATCAACTACTAATGGTACTATTAAAATTGATTTAAATAAATTATTATCTAGCAATGGCATTGATATGAAGCAAATTCAAGATGCTATTAAGCAACAATTAGGACAAGCTTCAACAACTAAGCCAGCTAACCCAGGAACTACAACAAAACCGACTGTTCCTACAACACCGGCTAAACCTGCAACACCGGCTAAACCGACGGTACCAACTACACCATCTAAACCTACAACACCGTCAACACCATCAACTGATACGTCATCTAATACAGCATCATTATCAGCTTACGAATCAAAAGTAGTTGAATTAACAAATGCTGAACGTACTAAAGCTGGTTTAAAACCATTTACAGTTAATGCAACATTATCTAAAACTGCACGTTTAAAATCACAAGATATGACTGACAAAAATTATTTTGACCACAACTCTCCGACTTATGGATCACCATTTGATATGATGAAACAATTCGGAATCACTTATAGCTATGCAGCAGAAAACATTGCTAAAGGTCAAAAAACTCCTGAAGAAGTAGTTACTGCTTGGATGAACAGTGCTGGTCACCGTGCTAATATCTTAAATCCTAACTTAACTCAAATTGGTGTTGGTTATGATTCAAGATCAAATGCTTGGACTCAACAATTCATCGGTAAATAATAATTAGTATATAGTTTTTTAAAAGTAGTCCGTAAATCGGACTACTTTTTTACACATTAAGAAAGTATAAATCGGCAACTGTGAGGATCAGTCGACGTAGATGCCAATTTTAGGAATTAAGTATAAGTGCAACTACCCCTCTGTCTTCGCCTAAAAGGCTCGCCAATCGGCGAGTTTTCTTTATTATACAAAAATAATTTAATTTTATTCAAAAACTTATTAACGTACTAACTTTTTTAACAAATTTTCCATTGAAGATGAATCAATTACATCAATTGCAGAATTATTTTTTCGAACTCCTGAACCAAAATGAATTTCTTCTACATTCGTATATTCGATGAAATCTGAAATATTTTCAATTGATAAGCCACTTCCCGCTAAAATTTTTATATTCGAATTTTTTGTAAGTTCGACCATTTTTTTAATCGTTTCTTTTCCATCAATTGCACTAGCAACACCGCCTGAAGTTAAAACATGAGTAATCTCTGGATATTGCATTAATGTATTAATGGCCTCTAAAATATGAATTGAATCATCAATCGCGCGATGAAACGTAAAATTCATATTTTTCACACGAGCTGTTACCTTCTTTAAAAGTACCTCATCTATTGAATTTTCTTCAGTTAAAGCTCCAAAAACAATCCCTGTTGCTCCAAGTTCTTTACATACTTCAATATCATTTAGGATGACTTCTTGGTCATATGAATCATAAATAAAAGATCGGCTATGTGGGCGAATCATAACATGAACGGGAATTGATACATTTTGTATGACTTGCTTAATCGTAGCATAACTCGGTGTTAAACCACCCTCTTTTATTCCGGTAACTAGTTCGATTCGATTTGCACCAAACTTTTCTGCGTCTATCGCATCTTTTACAGTAGTTGCAATTACTTCTAATAACATTTAATTCATCTCACTTTTCGTTAATTATTTGCTGTATGTCCTTAGGAAATGGAAAAGATATTGATACTATTTCATCTGTAAAAGGATGCTTTAACGACACATTGCTTGCGTGTAGTCCTTGACGATTCAATATTTTTTGTTTTCCACCATATAATTGATCTCCTACTAATGGATAACCTAAAAAACTTAAATGAACACGGATTTGATGTGTTCTTCCTGTATCTAACTGACATTCTAAAACCGTTACATTTAGCTTTGAAATATAATTAATTTTTTTATAATGCGTAATGGCTTTATCACCTTTAGGTGAAACTCTTCTTCTAGTAGGATGATGTCTGTCTCTTCCAATGGCCTCATTAATTGTTCCTTTTGGTAATTTGACATTTCCTTCAACAATTGCAGTATATGTACGTTTTATTTTCCGCTGACTTAACATTGAATCTAGAATTGCACTACTCAAGGCATGTTTAGCAAATACGACTCCGCCAGTAGTGTCTTTATCAAGACGATGGATATGTCGAACTTTAGTTTTCAAGCCTTTATTTTGAAAATGAAAGGCTACACCATTTGCTAATGTGTTTAATTGTCCTATTTCATTTGGATGTGTGTCCATTCCATAAGGTTTATTTACTACCAATAAATGTTCATCTTCATAGCAAATCTCGATCGATTGCTCTTGTGGAGTAACTCCATAATCTTCTTCTATAAACAATCGGATTTCAACAAGGTCACCACTCTTTAGTTCCGTATTCCAAGGCTTAGCTTCTCCATTTATCTTACAGCCTTTTGCCATTCTTAATTCATGAAGCAACTTCTTTGGAAATTGCCATGCACTTTTCAAATACGACTCTACGGTTTGATTCTCATGCACTTTACTTATTTCAACCTTAAACCAAGGATTTTGATTCATAGTTTCCATTACTAATCACCACTTTCAATATGGCTATTATACCAAAATAAGATTAGTCAAAAAAGGAGCACCTTTCAGGTGCCCCTACGTTTACTAATTATTTAACAGCCTTTAAAAGCATTCATATAAACTTCTTCTAATTCCTTTACTAAAGGTAGTTTTGGATTTGCAGTTGTGCATTGGTCTTCGAAAGCACGATCAGCTAAATATGCTACTTTGTCTTTAAATTCTTTTTCAGATACACCTTGTGATTCGATACTCATATTTATATTTAATTCTTTCGATAACTTAATGACTGCTGTAATTAGACTCTCAACGCCTTGTTCTGTTGTCGTAGCTGGAAGTCCTAAGAAGCGTGCAATTTCTGCATATCGTTCATCTGCAATAAAATGCTTATATTTAGGGAAAGCAGTAAATTTAGTTGGTTTTTTTGCATTATATCTTATTACGTGAGGCATTAAGATCGCATTTGCTCTGCCATGTGGAATATGGAATTCCGCACCGATTTTATGAGCCAAGCTATGGTTAATTCCTAAAAATGCATTTGCAAATGCCATTCCTGCTATTGCTGATGCATTATGCATTTTTTCACGTGCTTCAGAATCATTTCCATCTTTATAAGCTCTAGGTAAATATTTAAATACTAATTTAATCGCTTGTAACGCAAGTCCATCTGTATAATCGTTCGCTAATACACTTACATAAGCCTCTATAGCATGTGTTAATACATCCATTCCTGTATCTGCAGTAATGCTTTTAGGAACTGTTGACACAAACTGAGGGTCAATAATTGCAACATCTGGTGTTAACTCATAATCTGCTAATGGATATTTTATATTATTTGCTTTATCTGTAATTACAGCAAAAGGCGTTACTTCTGATCCAGTACCTGATGTAGTTGGAATCGCAACAAACTGAGCTTTTCGACCTAATTTTGGATATTTATAAGCTCTTTTTCGAATGTCCAAGAACTTTTGCTTAGGTCCGTCTAAAGTAGTTTCTGGATATTCAAAATACATCCACATCCCCTTAGCAGCATCCATTGCTGAACCGCCACCAAACGCAATGATTGTATCTGGTTCAAATGCCCTCATTCTGTCTGCACCCTTCATTACAGTAACATCTGAAGGATCTGGTTCTACATCTGAAAAGATTTCAATCTGAATATTTTCTTGTCTCTTTTCTAAATAATATTTAATCACATCAACATAACCAAGTTTGACCATTGCTTCGTCAGTTACAATAAATGCTTTTTTGACATTTGGCATTTTTTCTAAATACTGTGTTGAATATTTTTCAAAATAAATTTTTGGTGGTAGTTTGACCCATTGCATATTCATATTTCTTCTTCCTAATTTTTTAATATTTAAAAGATGAACTGTAGTTACGTTTGTTGATACAGAGTTCTTACCGTGCGATCCACAGCCTAGTGTCAATGAAGGAATAAATGCGTTATATAAATCACCAATTCCGCCATGAGCTGAAGGAGCATTTGATATTACACGGCATGCTTTCATTCTCAATCCAAATTCTTTTTGAATTTCTTCATCACTACTGTGAATAACTGCAGAATGTCCTAATCCTCCAAGCTCTAACATTTCTTCACATCGTTTAAAGCCTTCTTCTTTGTCATTTACTTTGATTATTGCTAAAACTGGACTTAGTTTTTCTCTTGTTAAAGGTTCATTTGCACCAACATTGTCACATTCTACGATTAGAATTTTTGTATCCACAGGAACACTTACTCCAGCTAATTTCGCAATTTCATAAGCTGATTTACCGACAATGTCCCCATTAACAGCACAAGTTGTCTCGTTAATCACTAGCTTTTCTAATTTCTTTTTATCTTCTATTGTTGCAAAATAACAATTATTTGCTTCTAATTCTGCGTTTACCTCATCATAAATTTCTTCATCAACAATTACTGCTTGTTCAGATGCACAAATCATTCCATTATCAAATGTTTTTGAGAGTATTAGATCATTAACTGCACATTTGATTTCAGCAGATTTTTCAATATAACAAGGTACATTTCCTGGTCCAACACCTAAAGCGGGCTTTCCTGTACTATAGGCTGATTTAACCATGCCCGCTCCTCCAGTTGCTAATACAAGAGCTACGCCTACATGATTCATTAAACATTTTGTTGCTTCTATAGAAGGCACTTCAATCCATTGCACACAGTTCTCTGGAGCTCCAGCTTTAACTGCAGCATCACGTACTATTTTTGCTGCTTCTCTACTACAGTTTTGTGCTGAAGGATGGAATGCAAAAATAATTGGATTTCTAGTTTTAATTGCAATTATTGCTTTAAATAATGTTGTTGATGTTGGATTAGTTGTTGGAGTTACACCTGCAATTACACCAACAGGCTCTGCTATTTCAGTTATTCCTGTTTGCTGATCTTCACTTATGATTCCAACCGTTTTATTATCTTTTATTGAATTCCATATATATTCTGTTGCAAAAATATTTTTAATTATTTTATCCTCATAAACTCCACGCCCTGTTTCCTCAACTGCCATTTTTGCTAGTGGCATATGTTGATCCAAACCAGCTAGAACCATCGAATGTACGATTTCATTGATTTGTTCTTGATTAAAACTTTCAAATTCCTTTAATGCTTTTTGTCCTTTTACTACTAATTCATTTACCATTTCAGAAGCGCTACTAATTTCATTTACAATTTTTTCTTGAACAGCCATTTGGCTCTCCTCCTCTGATGATGGACAGTTAGATCCAATTAGGATTTAATACGTCCCATTTATCAATTTATATTGTGAAATATTTCACATTATCGTTTACAAATATAATATATATCCTTTTCATTGAAAATGCTATGTCTATTTTGTGAAATAATTCACAAATACTTATGTTTTTATTTGGATTTTTCATTTTTTTCTTTCTTTATCATATCCCTAGATTCAATCTTTGTAGATTTTTGTTAATTCTTTTCTTTTTTCAAATAATTTCGCATATGATAGAATTAAGAGTAAGTTCATTTGAACTTATTTTTCAACTGTTAGATTTTTCTAACAAAACTGGCAAAAAGGACGTGTAACCATGATTGCTCGAAGGAGCATTTGGCAACGTAAAGATTTATCCTACACTTAGCGGTTTTAATTTAGAGAACCAAAAGAACTCTAAAAATAAAACTGAAGGTAGGCGAAACTATGGTTGACAGGCGATTATGTTATTTCTTCAATGATATATAGCTTTGTAGTTAGAAAGGCAAAAAACTAACTACGAGCTCTATATGTACGTAGTTAGTTTATAACTTTACTTTTTAACTACTAACTACGAAAAGAGGAAATAACAATGAGTAACAATCGTTTGGGTGAGACCTTAATGATTTTATTTGGTTCATTTATTTTAGCCACTACACTTTACCATTTTCATTATCAAAACAATCTTGCTGAGGGTGGATTTATTGGCATTGCTTTATTAGTCAAAAATTCGTTTAATATATCCCCTTCAATTACAACATTAATTCTCGATATTCCGATTATCTTATTGGCAGGATTGTATTTAGGTAAAAAATTATTAATTAATACGACACTCGGCGCAATTTCATTTTCGGTGTTTTATTCTATAATAGAAAAAACATCACATTTTACATTTCATTTTGGAAATCATTTATGGATTCCCGCTATATTAGGTGGAATTTTCGCTGGACTTGGATTAGGGTTAATTCTTAGAAGTGGTGGAGCAACTGGTGGAGATGACTTAATAACAATCATAATGAGCAAAAAATCAAAAATTTCAATAGGTAAAGTATATTTTATATTTGATGCTGTGATTCTACTTTGTTCACTTAGTTATCTTTCATGGAATGAAGTAGGTTATACAATACTCTCAGTCGCTATTTGTGCAAAAGTAACTGAATTAGTATATGAAGGTAAAGTACAAAATAAATCCGTTGCAATTAAAACGAATGAAAAAAGATTACACGCTTAATGCGTGTAATCTTTTTTTGATTCTGAGTAGTCAACGAGTTCATTTAAAACATTTTCAGCAGCTAAATCATAAAGACAATCTTTAAAAAGGATTGCCAGTCTTCGGTAGTCATTATATTTATCTAATAGTTCGTCCACAGATGAGCCTTCTTCAATGCTTGTCTTATTTACTTCCTCTTGTTTTTTAGCAAACTTAATTGTAAATGTACCTAATTTCTCAAACATTGAACCGTAAAACTCATCAAAGTTTGATACACTTACTAATTCTTCTTCTTCGGCGTCAACTTGTAGACCATCAAATTCTCGTAAGAGTTCGTAAATAATGCTACTGTACTCATCATTTAAATAAATACTTTTTTCGATCCTGTATCCAATAACTCGATAGAAATGGCCATCGTTCTTTACAAATTGAACAGTATCATTTATTTTAAACTTAAAATACTTAAACATTGTACTTCACCCCTACCAATGTTGTCTTTTATCATACTATTTACAAAACACTATAGAAACTATACAACCAAAACTTGACAAAATTAAAAATACCAACGATTAATCAAGTATTCTTGATAATACTTAAGAAAATTGATAAATTATACATACAATAGCCACATTAATATTATCTTTTTATCATAATTTAGGAGGTGGATATTGCCTTGTTAGCTGAAAACGATAAACTTTTGATTTATGATTTAACTAGCTTAATGATTCGAGTTCGAAAAAACTGGCAAAAAACAGATGAGGAAGCTAAAAACCCCTTAACACCACCAAAATACTTACTATTGTATTTAATATATAAAAATCAAAAACTTTCCGCTTCAGACCTTGGAAAACAAATGGGTCTTTCTTCAGGTTCAATAACAACCGCTGTAAATAAATTGGTAAGTAATCATCTAATTACTCGTAAAAGAGATATCCGAGATCGCAGAGTGACTTGGCTGGAACTCACAGATGAAGGAAAACAAATTATTGAAGACATGTTCGACATTCGACAAGAGCTTTGGCTTACATTATTCGAAAAGCTATCAAAAGATGAAAGAGATCAATTCCATCTATTATTAAACAAATTAACTTCAAACTAAAAAGGCTATCTCAAATGAGATAACCTTTTTTTGTTTGATATAAGTCTAACTTTTACAGGAAAGTGAATATTATTTACCCGTTTTCAATTCAGTCCAATACTTATCATATAATTCTGTTTGTTTTCCAACATCTTTAATCCAACTAGTTGCATCTGTTTCTTGTTTTGTAACATTTATATAAGGATTTTGTTTATATTCTTCAGAATGATAAGGTCCTGATTTACTATTTGGATCTGCATATCCGATTGATTCATAATTTTTTGCACTTACTTTTGGATCATACATATAATTAATAAATTTTTCTGCTAAATCCTTTTGTTTTGCATCTTTAGGGATTGCCAATGTATCTGCCCATCTTGATGAGCCTTCTTTTGGTACAACCCACTTTACATCTTTAAGTTCTTTTTGAATATAAGCTGCATCACCTGACCATACTTGGCCAATCCATGCATCTTCTGTAATAAACTTTTGCTTTACTGTATCTGTGTCAAACGCTAATAAATTAGGTGTTAAAGTTTTTAAATTATTATAGGCTGTTTGAAGTTCATCTTTATTTGTGGAACTATTTGAAAAACCATTTTTAATTAATCCCATTCCAAATACTTCTCTATTATCATCTAATAAAGTAACGTGACCCTTGTATTTAGGGTTCCAAAGATCATCCCAACTATCGATGTTTTCTTTTACATATTTTGGATTGTAAGCAATCCCTGTTAGTCCTCCAGTATAAACAACTGAATACTCACCTTTTGGGTCAAATTCTTGATTCGTATATTCGGGAGAAATATTTTCTAAGTTTGGCATTTTATTTTTATCCAACTTAGCTAACATTTTCTGATGGATCATCAGTTTAACCATATAGTCTGAAGGCTGAATTACATCATAATCTGAACCACCAGCTTTTAATTTTGCATATAGCTCTTCATTACTAGCAAACACTTGATAATTAATTTTAACATCATATTTCTTTTCAAATGATTCCAAAACCTTTTCGTCAAAATTATCTGCCCAGCTATAAATATTTAATTCTTTTTTTCCTGCCGAACAGGCAGATAATAGCAAACTTACTAAACCTAAAGATACCATTAGTGAAGCAACTTTTTTAAATTTACTCATAATGCCTACTGACTACCTCCTTTAATCTTAAACTATATAGGATTTTTTCTCTGTTTTATTATTGATTCCTTTTGTACGATAAACTTCAGAAACAACCATTAGGAATATAATTGTAACGATTAAAATGGTTGAAATTGCATTTATTTCAGGTGTTACACCTTTTTTAACCATTCCATATATATAAATTGGTAGTGTAGTTGAACTTGGTCCTGAAACAAAAAAGCTAATAACAAAATCATCAATACTTAATGTAAAACATAAAAGTGCAGATGCAATTATTCCTGGCATAAGTGCCGGTAATGTAACAAATCTAAATGTTTGCCATGGTGTTGCACCTAGGTCACTTGCAGCATCCTCTAAATCAGAAGACATACCTGAAAGTCTAGCTGCTAAAAGAATAATTACATATGAAATACAAAAAGTGACATGTGCAATAATAATTGTGATACTACCTAATTCGATATGGAAATTTGTAAAAAGGATTAGTAAAGAAAGTCCCATTAAAATATCAGGAACTACGATTGGTAAGTAAACTAGTCCACTAATAAAACTCGAAAATTTATATTTATGCTTATGTAATGCTAAAGCACAAATCGTACCTAGAATTGTAGAAAGGATTGTCGTTATAATTGCGATCGTTAAACTATTCATTAAAGCATCAACAACTTGTGGATTCTTAAATAGATTTAAATACCAGTCAAATGTAAATCCAGACCACTGAGCATTAATCTTTGATTTATTAAACGAAAATAGTATTAAAATCAAAATAGGTAAATATAAACAGATCAATACAATTGTGGAAAATCCAATAAGTATCGGTTTTTTCATTTATTTCTCACCTCTACTTCTTTGAGCACCAATATTTTTAGTCGCTAAATAGTAAAGTCCAATTAAACCAATTGAAGTTAAAACTAAGAAAATTGAAAGTGCAGACCCAAATGGCCAGTTTCTTGCTGCTAAGAATTGGTTTTGAATAACATTACCTATTAATGCAACTTTCGAACCACCCATTACATCTGATACGACAAACATACCAAATGATGCAACAAATACTAAAATACTGCCTGCAAAAATTCCATTCATAGTCAATGGAAGTGTAACATATAAAAATGTCTGGAAAGGAGTCGCTCCTAAATCATTAGCCGCATCTAATTTACGTTTATCTAACTGTTCAATAGCGACAAAGATTGGTAATACCATAAATGGTAATAATGTATAGACCATTCCCATTATGACAGATGGAGTATTATATAGTAGTTGTAACGGCTCTTTTATAATTCCTAGATGGATTAACAAAGTATTAATGATTCCTTTTGAACGAAGGATGACAATTAAAGCATACGATCTAACTAAGAAATTAATCCAGAATGGAATCGTGATTAATAAAAGTAACATCCTTTGCCATTTTGCATTTACAACAGTAGCAGTATATGCATAAGGATAACCAACAAGTAGTGTAATTATTGTAGTAACTAAAGCGATCCAAAATGTAGTCCATAAAACTTCCAAATAAAGTGGATCAAAAACTTTAATAATGTTTTCTAAAGTAAATGTTTTTTCAATTTCTCCATACAAACCGTTTTTCATAAATGCAAATCCAAATATTAAAAGTAATGGTACTAGGAAAAAGACTAATAACCATATAATCGTAGGTGCAATTATGTATTTACCATTTCTCAATACATAATCACCTCATCTTCCGACTTCCAACTAATTTCAACTTTGTCGTTTCTCGAAAGAGATGTTTGGTCTGGCATTTGATAAACAACAATTGTTTGTTCTTGTTTATGTAAATCAATAAAAACTTTATTTAATGTTCCAACAAACTCAACATCTTTAATCGTACCTAAGTATTCGGTAAATTCATCAGTAGCAGGCGAAACTTTAATATTTTCAGGTCTAACTGCAATCTCTTTATCGCCTTTTTTAAAGAAGTTATTTTCACCTATAAATGTCGCAACAAATTTACTTGCAGGTTTTTGATAAATCTCTTTCGGTGTTCCAATTTGTTCGATTTTCCCATGATTCATTACGACGATTCGATCACTCATACTCATCGCTTCTTCTTGATCATGAGTAACATATATAAAAGTAATTCCTAATTCACGTTGAAGATTTTTAAGTTCTCTTTGTAAATCTTTGCGTAATTTAAAATCTAGTGCACCTAATGGTTCATCCAATAATAATACTTTTGGATTGTTCACTATTGCACGAGCAATTGCAACCCTTTGCTGCTGACCACCAGAAAGTTGGCTAGGCTTACGATTTCTAAATTCGGTTAATTGAGTTAGTTTCATTGCTTCATTAGCTCGAACTTTTTGTTCCTCTAACGAAACACCTTTCATTTTTAAGCCAAATTGAATATTTCGTTCAACGTTCATATGTGGAAATAATGCATAATGTTGGAACACTAAATTCATATCTCTTTTATATGGAGGCAAATTATTAATTGTGTCACCGTTTAACTTGATCAAACCTGATGTTGGTTCTTCAAAACCAGCAATCATTCTTAAAAGTGTAGTTTTCCCACAACCACTAGGACCTAAGATTGTTAAAAACTCTCCCGAATAAATTTCTAATGAAAGTGGGGATATAACACTATTTTCACTAAAACTTTTCTCGACTTGTTCAATTTCAATTATATTTTTCATTTTCGCGTCCCATCTATATTAATATTTTATTATTATGTAAAAAAGAATAAATTATTTTCAACATATAAAAAGCCCCTTTTGTCAAGGAGCTTAGAAACTAATCATTAACCTTTATTTTAACAATTTACGTATGAACCGTAAAGCGTTTTTTGTTGTATGATATCTAATTTTCAAGTCAATTTTTGTAGTTTGTAGTAGAACACTTTTATCATGAGTAAAAGCAGAAAAACTGTATTCACCGTGATAATTCCCGGTTCCACTTTCTCCAACTCCTCCAAAAGGTAAATTTGGATTTGCCATATGATAAAGTGTATCGTTTACACATCCACCACCAAATGGAACTTTTTCAATTACTCTTTTCGCTAAACTCTTATCTTCTGTAAATACATATAGTGCTAATGGCTTAGGATGCTGATTAATTTCATTTAATACTTCATCAACATTAAAATAGGAAAGAATTGGTAAAATAGGACCGAATATTTCTTCAGACATGATTGGCGAATCCCAATTTATATCAGTGATCAAGGTAGGCTCAATTTTATGATTTAACAAATCATAGTCTCCACCATGTACGACTTGACCATTTTTCAAAAAGTCAACCAATCGATTAAAATGGCGTTCACTGATTATTTTCGAATAATCATTATTTAACAAAGGCTTATCATTATAAAAATGAACAATTTCATTCTTTAGTGCATTTATAAATTCTTGTTTTACTGAATCATGTACATATATATAATCAGGAGCAATGCATGTCTGTCCTGCATTCGTAAATTTACCCCATACAATCCTTTTAGCTGCAATTTGAATATTTGCATCGCTATGAACAATTGTTGGACTTTTACCACCTAATTCGAGTATTAATGGCGTTAAATTTTTACTTGCTGCTTCCATAACAATTTTTCCGACCTGAACACTGCCTGTAAAAAAGATTAAATCAAACTTTTGTTGTAATAATAAAGTACTTTCTGAGATTCCACCTTCAACTACCGCAATATAGTCTTCATCAAATAACTCTTTAATTATTTTTCGAATTATTTTTGATGTATTTGGAGTTAATTCTGACGGTTTAATGACTGCTGTATTTCCTCCGATTATTGCCCCAATTAAAGGAGCCATTGCTAACTGAAACGGATAATTCCAAGGTGAAATTATTAACGTTACTCCATATGGTTCTCTGTAAATATACCCTTTTGTTCCAAAATGAGTGATTGGAGTTTTAACTTTTTTAGGTTTCATCCATTTTTCAATTTTTTTAATTGCTTCTGATATTTCTTTTAATGTAAATCCGATTTCAGTCATATAAGCTTCAAAATCAGATTTATTTAAGTCTTGTTTTAATGCCTGCTTTATTTCTTCTTCATTTTCGACGATTGATTTATATAGTTTCTTTAATTGGGTAATACGGTATTTAGACGTTTTCGTTATTCCAGTTTGAAAATATGCTTTTTGTTTATTTACTAATTGTGTAATTTCAGATGCTCTATATGTACTTTCCAAAATCATCACATCCTTTTAAAGTTGATTCGTTTAAACATATAATCTCATGCTAAATTAAAAACTCACATAAAGTCAATATTTCTGTGAATACTAATATCAATATAAACGAATGAAAGAATCGAATTATTAACTTTGTTAAGGAATTGTAAAGATATTGTAAATTTGTAAATTAATTAAACGTTTTTAATTGATTAATTTTAAAAACCAATTATTATTATTAACGTGGCCTTTACTTTTTTCGACATTTTTACATAGTTTCTGACATAAAAAAATTTTGATTAGTGGTGAAGGTGATAATAAATTATATGTTTTAGTTGGAGGAATCATAATGTTTTTTGGACCAAAAAAAGATGTATTCTTTGAAAAGCTTTTAGGGATCGCTGAGAACTTGGACGTTGCATCAAAGTATTACGTTGATTTTAAAATAAAGAATGCAAGTGACTTAAAGAAGTTTCAAGAAGAAATGAAAGATTATGAAACAAAAGGTGATAAGTTCATTCACTCTCTAATCGTTGAATTAAACAAAACTTTCATTACTCCAATTGAGCGCGAAGATATTTTACAACTTGCTATGAAAATGGACGATGTATTAGATGGATTTGAACATTGTTCTGCACGTTTTGAAATGTATTCAATTACATCAGCTGATGAGTATATGGTCAAATTCGTTGATATTCTACAAAAAGCTGTGGAAGAAATTTTACTTTCGGTTAAATTACTTTCAAATAAGAAATTACTTGAAATCCGTGTCCATGCAATAAAAATTAAAGATTACGAATCTCAATGTGATGAATTATTACGTTCTTCAATTAAACAATTATTTATGAATGAAAAAGATCCTATCAAAATTATACAGTACAAAGAAATCTACGAAGGTTTAGAATCTGTAGCTGATAGTGCACAGGATGTTGCAAACACTCTTGAGCAAATTATCATGCGAAATGCGTAAGGAGTTATAAAATGGAACATTTATTTTTACTTACGATATTAATCGTGATTTTTGCATTTTTATTTGATTTTATTAATGGATTTCATGATACAGCAAATGCTATTGCAACGTCTGTTTCGACAAAAGCCTTGAAGCCCCGTACTGCAATTTTAGTTGCAGCTATAATGAACTTCATTGGTGCAATTACATTTACAGGAGTAGCAAAAACAATTACTACTGGTATTGTTGATCCAATTACAATTCAAGGTGCAAATGGACTAGTTGTCGTTATTGCTGCCTTGTTAGGTGGGATTGTTTGGAACTTAGTAACTTGGTTTTTTGGTATTCCAAGTAGTTCTTCACATGCAATCATCGGTGCAATAGCTGGTGCTGCGATTTCAGCAAAAGGATTTCATGTTTTACAAGCAGATGGTTTTGTTAAAATTATTGAAGCATTATTAATTTCCCCTGTCATTGCAATTACGCTTGGATTTATCGTTATGACAATTTTAGCAACGATTTTCCGACGTTCTAACCTTTCTAAAACAAATAAAGGTTTTAGATTTGTACAAATACTTACTGCTTCATTACAATCATTTACTCACGGTACAAATGATGCACAAAAAGCAATGGGGATTATCATGATTGCTTTAATTGCTGCTAAAATTGAAGGACCAGGTGCTGACGTTCCATTATGGGTACGTATTGGTTGTGCAACAGCAATGGCAATTGGTACATCAGTTGGTGGTTGGAAAATCATTAAAACTGTTGGTGGAAAAATCATGAAAATACGCCCGATTAACGGTGCAGCAGCCGACTTATCTTCGGCCGCAATTATTTTCACATTTACTGCTTTACATTTACCAGTTAGTACAACACACGTAATTTCATCTTCTATTATGGGTGTTGGTTCTGCTCAACGTGTTAAAGATGTAAACTGGGGTACTGCTAAACGTATGATCATCACTTGGGTTATTACAATCCCAATTTCAGCAGTTGTTTCAGCTATCTTCTATCAAATTTTAAAATTAATCTTAATCTAATAATAAAAAAGGCGAACTCGTAACTACAGTTCGCCTTTTTTGTGTAGAAGGCCAAACCCAATTATATGTCTAACCTTCTTTAGTTTTTACATATATTCTCTTTTCCTTTTTGGTCTTGTTATATAAAAAATTACAACAAGTAGCAAAATAATCGAACCAGCGATTAAAAATGTATTTAATGAAAGTAATGTAGGTCGATTATATGATTTAGCAGCTAATAAATCTGTACTTAAAACTTTTTCGTTATTAGCCCAAACTTCAACCTCTCCTAGTTTTTGGTTTTTAGAAATTCCATTTTCCTTGTATTTCTCGCCAATTGTTGATGAGGGCTTTAATTTAATATCATAGTTTGTATTTGTCCCAAGAGCAGTTAAAAAAGCCAAATCTTTCGAAATTTTCGTTTGAATTAAGTTTTTACTTAATGTTACTTTTTTCTGCCAATCTGCTTTCTTAATTAACGTTTTTTTATGAATCCTTGAAAACGCGTATGAATCCATTAATTTAATATCCTGTAAATATTGCGGTTTCGAAGAGCGCAATAAAATATTAATAATCATTTGACCGTCTTTTTTGTCAATTTCAATTAAAGTGTTTCGAGCAGAATCTGTATATCCGGTTTTACCTGCATAAAAATATGGATTTTCAAACATTTTTCCGCGATTAAAAATATACACATTCTTTTGTTTAGATGTATTAATATGAGCATCTTTTGTACCCATTGCTTTTATAATTAACGGGTATTTTAAAGCTTCCTTTGTGATTAGGGCTAAATCATGTGCAGTCGTATAATGGTTTGTATTGGGCAGTCCATTTGGATTCATAAAATTTGTATGATAAGCGCCAATCTTTTTAGCTTTTTCATTCATCATTTTTACAAAATTATCCATACTCCCGCCAACTCGTTCACCGATTGCATATGCTAAATCATTTGCGCTCAAAATCATCATCGTTGTTAATGCCGTATTCCGATCTAACACTTCGCCTGTAGAAAAAAGTATTTGAGAATTGCTTTTTTCTTCTTGAATGCTTCTTTTTGTCATCTTAATTTTATCATTTTCATTTAAATGATCCATCATGACCATAGCAGTCATTATTTTAGTAGTACTAGCTGGGAAATCGACTTTATTGCTGTTCTTACTATATATAACTTCTCCATTATCAGCTAATATTGAAATAGCCTTATCACTAAATAGATTTAGTTCATCTGCATGTACAGTATTCTGCATAAAAAAACCACTAAATAAGCTAATACAAAGACATAATTTTATCATATTATTAAAAGTAGATTTCATATAAAAAATTAAATCTCCTTTATACTTTTTCATTTAATTTTTTCAATTCACCATACTATTTTCTAGTGTAAAATGGCACTTTAAAAATCAATAATGTCCCTATTATAACCTTTTCAAATTAATGTCTCAACTATACATAAAGTTGGAATAGTTTTTAAAAAATATCGGTTATTTCCCGGAAAATCGACACATTCCTACTACTTCGATTTCTCTATTTTTTTTAGCCCCTCCCTTTTGCTTAAAGGTGATAACTTTGTCTCTACTATAAATGATTCAACGGCTTTAGGATTAACATATGAGAATTCTCTCAATGCCCAGCCAATCGCTTTTTGAATAAAAAATTCTTTGCTTTCTGATAATAGTCTGCAGTATTTAAAAAGACGTTCTTGATCAGTTTTCTCTTTAAACTTCATTTGAAATAATAATGCTACTCTGTTTAACCACATATTATTAGAAGTAATCCACTTATTTGAGTACTCATCAATTAATTCAGGATATTTTAAAAAATGATAACTAATCAACCGTCCTGCTATTGTATCAACGGTATCCCACCAAGATTTTTCTACTACTAGTTGTTCATATAATGTGATCCGTTCAATTTCAGCTTTTTTATATTGGCGGTCTAAAAATGTTAATGCAATGTATTGAAACTCTCTTTCTTCAAAGCCCCAAATATTTATGATTGAGTTTAAACTTGGCGGCTCACCATAACTCTCTCGATATTGCCTCAATAAGGAATTTCGTTCTGGTGCTTTAATTCCTAAAAAAGTAAATTTGTTTTTCATATATGCTTCCATTACAGGTCGATTTTCATTGTTTTGATGCTCTTTAAAAAACTTCATTAACTCTGCAGAATAGTTGTCCAATTTCAACTCCCCTTAAATGTTCTAATTTTATTTATTCAACTTTAACGGGAAAAGCATTTCAATGTATTTCCTCTATTATAATAGAGGTTAAAGTTTAATGAAAAGACTATGAATCAAAATTGTGTAAATTTTTTGAAGATTAGTTTATGATAGATAAGTCAATAAGAAAGGGGGATATTATGCAACCAGCAGTTAATACAAAGGTTATTAATCAATCAACCATGTATCAAATTCTATTTGCTATTAGTTTAGGTCATTTATTAAATGACTCGATGCAAGCAGTTGTACCTGCCATATTTCCAATTTTAGAAAAGACGATGAATTTAACTTACACTGAAATTGGATTCATAGCCTTTGCGCTAAATATGACTTCCTCTGTTATGCAACCTGTATTTGGAATTTTTTCAGATCGAAAGCCATCACCATTTCTCCTTCCAATTGGAATGTCATCCAGTTTACTAGGTATGCTTTGTTTAGCTTTTGCACCAAATTTAATGATGGTTTTATTATCTGTTCTATTAATCGGTATCGGATCAGCCATCTTCCATCCTGAGGGATCTAAAGTAGCGTTTTTAGCATCTGGCTCAAAACGAGGGTTATCTCAAGCAATCTATCAAGTTGGAGGAAATACAGGAAACTCACTGGCTCCAGTATTTACGGCATTAATATTTGTACCGCTAGGACAAAAAGGCGCAGCTTGGTTTACTATTCTAGCTGCTATTGGTATTTGTGTGTTAATTTATGTATCCACATGGTATCGAAATAAATTAAAAGAAAATCCGTTTAAATTAAAAAATAAAGGTCAATCTTCAACTGAAAGTATCAAAATAACATCGGCCGTAAAATTTGCTATTATTTTGTTAATTTTTATTACTTTTGCACGCTCATGGTATTCAGCGGGCATAGGCAACTATTATCAATTTTATTTAATTAAAAGCTATGGATTATCAATTAAAAGTACACAATTATATTTATTTATCTTTATGATCGCAGGTGTAATCGGAACATTTATTGGGGGAAGTTTAGCTGACAAAATTGGAAAACGTAATATGATTTTATTTTCATTAGTTGGAACATTTCCTCTAGCCCTATTGCTTCCTCACATATCTTTATTAGCAGTGATCCCAATTTTATTTTTAATTGGGATCATCAGTTCAAGCTCCTTTAGTGTAATAGTCGTTTATGCTCAAGAGCTAGTACCTGGTAAGGTCGGTTTAGTTAGTGGATTAATCGTTGGGTTAGCATTCGGAATGGGTGCTTTAGGAGCTGTTTTACTAGGTGTAATTGCAGATGCAACTAGCCTTAAATTCGTTATGAATTTATGTAGTTTCCTTCCATTACTTGGCTTAGTAGCATTTATGCTGCCAAATGATCGTAAAAAGACAGTTTAACGATATTTTTGCAAAAAGAAATGACTCTACTCTTCGGCCATAGTGAGCCGATATTGAATAAATTAGCTCATTATAAAGTAAACCTGGTTTTTGAATTTTAAAAGGCTGTCAAATAGGCAGCCTTTTAATAATTCTTTTAACTAACAATAAAATCCTTTTTTATTGCATTAATCAAAATTCGACTGATTTTAAACTAGTAAAAGAAATCGAAAAATCCTCCCTAAAATATCAGGAGGATTTTTATTTTTTTCATAGTTATTTTAGAATGTACTTCCTCGAACAAGATCGAAACGATCTGCATTCATGACCTTAACCCAGGCAGCGATAAAGTCACGTACAAACTTCTCTTTGTTATCATCTTGGGCATACACTTCTGCAATCGCACGTAGAACCGAATTTGAGCCGAACACTAGGTCAACGCTAGTTGCAGTACGTATTATTTCACCTGACTTACGATCGTGTCCTTCAAATACGTCTCCGTCTACAGGCACCCAGGCTACTCCCATGTCCAGCAAGTTTACAAAGAAGTCATTAGTAAGCGTGCCAACTCGATCAGTGAAAACTCCATGTTTTGTACCATTATAGTTAGTATCTAGGACACGCATACCGCCAATTAGTGCAGTCATTTCTGGTGCAGTAAGACCTAGTAGCTGTGCCTTATCAACTAGTAGCTCTGCTGAACTTACATTATACTGTTTCTTTTGATAGTTAATAAATCCATCAGCAATCGGCTCAAGCACTGCAAAACTTTCGATATCTGTTTGTTCTTGCGATGCATCGCCACGTCCTGGAGAAAATGGAACTAATACATCAAAGCCTGCATCCTGTGCAGCTTTTTCTATAGCGGCACTACCACCAAGTACAATCAAGTCCGCCAAGCTAACATTCTTTTCTAGATGATTTTGAATATTTGCTAGTACATTTAGTACTTTTGTAATTTGTTCAGGTTGACTTACTTCCCAATCCTTCTGTGGAGCAAGTCTGATTCGTGCTCCATTAGCACCTCCGCGCATATCTGAACCACGGAAAGTACTTGCTGAAGCCCAAGCAGTTTTTACTAGCTCATTAATTGTAAGTCCTGAGTCTAATATCATTAATTTAATCTTTTCAACGTCAGCATCAGTTATTTCATTTTCTAAAGCAGGTATAGGATCTTGCCAAATTAGCACTTCTTCTGGAACTTCAGGACCTAAATATCTTGAACGTGGCCCCATGTCTCTGTGCGTTAGTTTAAACCATGCACGAGCAAATGCATCGGCAAATTCTTCTGAATTCTCATAGAAACGACGAGAAATTTTTTCATATTCTGGATCATACCGCAATGCCATATCGGCTGTAGTCATCATTGTAGGAACACGAACAGATTGATCTTCAGCGTCTGGTGCAAGATCCTTCTCATGAGGATTTACAGCAAGCCATTGATACGCACCTGCAGGACTCTTAGTAAGCCACCATTGATATCCAAACAATAGTTCAAAATAACCATTATCCCACTTTGTTGGATTTGCAGTCCAAGCACCTTCAATTCCACTAGTGATCGTGTCTCGACCTTTTCCAGAGCCATGAGTACTTAGCCAGCCTAAGCCCTGAGCTTCAACAGGAGCAGCTTCTGGTTCTCGTCCAACATGAGCAGCATCTCCAGCACCGTGAGCTTTTCCAAAAGTATGCCCCCCAGCGATTAATGCAACTGTTTCTTCATCATTCATTCCCATACGTGCAAAGGTTTCGCGTATATCACGACCACTTGCAACCGGATCTGGGTTACCATTTGGACCTTCAGGGTTAACGTAAATAAGTCCCATCTGAACAGCAGCAAGTGGATTCTCAAGCTCACGATCACCCTTGTATCGCTTATCTCCTAGCCACTCTGTTTCATTACCCCAGTATATATCTTCTTCTGGATGCCAAACGTCTGCACGTCCTCCACCAAATCCAAATGTTTTTCCACCCATTGATTCAATAGCAACATTTCCTGTTAGAATATATAAATCAGCCCAAGAGATTTTGTTGCCGTATTTTTGCTTAATTGGCCATAGCAGACGACGGGCTTTATCTAGATTTCCGTTGTCTGGCCAACTATTAAGTGGGGCAAAACGCTGTGTGCCAGTTCCCCCTCCACCACGGCCGTCACCCGTACGATATGTACCAGCAGAGTGCCAAGCCATACGAATAAAGAACGGACCATAATGTCCATAGTCAGCAGGCCACCAATCTTGACTGTTTGTCATAAGAATATGGAGATCTTGCTTAAGAGATTGATAGTCTAACTTCATAAATTCTTCTGCATAATTAAATTCTTCGTCCATGGGATTTGATTTTCTGTCATTCTGATGTAGAATGTTCAAGTTTAGCTGGTTTGGCCACCAGTCTTTATTTGCAGTACCAGATGATTTGGGAGTAGTAGCGCTACCGTGATTAAATGGGCACTTTGCAACGTTAGAAGTTTCATTAGTTTCCATATTTGTTTCCTCCTCAAGAGTTTATGTATACGTAAATATACGTAACTAACAAGATATGATAATGATTATGTAATCATTATATTAAACTATTACTTATATTAACAGAAATAAGTATCACTATTATGAATTTTTCGATAAATTGATGAACATTATATGTCATTAGTAAAATAGATTTTTGGTTAGTGAGTTTGTTCATACTCTATCGATTAATAATAAGCTATTTGTAATTCAACTCTGCACCCTTCACTAACTCTTCTAATTTCTTTGCTTAGCAGGAAACACTATTTATAAAATCTCAACTGGAAAAGTCACTTAATGAATGAAATTTTACAATCATTTGCTTGTACTATTCTAGTAATTAATTCTATACTTTATTCCTGTTTTCCTTGTTCTAGTATCCTGCCATTTACTACAAAAAAAACTGCTATTAAGCAGCTTATAAACTTTAATATAAGTTTACTCCCCATTTATTATCCAACGGTCGAAATGCAATAGCTAAAAACGCGATATCCAATGTTAAGTCTTTATTTTTCCTTAGTTACCTTAATATCTGGAAATTTCCCTCTTATAAATGATAGGATCTCCTTTGTTTCATCATTCATATTATAAGGTGCAACCGTACCGCCAAATGAAGGCTGAATTAAAATAGTTTCATCATGGTTATTGAAATAAAATTGTAAATAATCAATATTCCAAGGCTGTCTTGCAATATATTCTTCTTTTTTAATATATCTTACTTCTATAACGTCGTTCAATTTCACTTCTTTTGTGGTTTTTTTCTTTTCAATGATTTTATTCGAATATACAGCTACATACCCTCGTATTTTTTTTCGTTCAGGAATAAATAAAAAATAAAACATCAATGTAAATATGATCGACATAACAATGAAAAGCCAATCCATTTTAACGATTCCTATTATGAAACACGCTATCAAACCCAAAATACCACTTAGTAAAATTACATCCATTAAAATAATTCCAAATGGTTTATTTTTGTAAAGAAAGATTGGATCTTCCAATTTCATTCCTCCAGAATTTCAAATACTATAATATGGTGATTATATCTAATATAGAAATATTTGTAATTAGTGGTAAATTGACTTTTTTCGTTGAATTTGATGTGTAACTTATTCAACTATTCTGCCATATACACAAAAAAAAGAAGTGTTCCTTTCTCTCAGAGAAATGCTCCTTAGAGTAATTACTAAATTTACTTAAAAAAGAGTAAGTTGCTCAAAAAATTTTATAAAACCTTCTCTTATATTGCAAGCTGAATCAACATTAAAATGGCTTATTTCTAAAACAACCAATTGAATAAATTCCTTGCTTATAATCAACCCTAATTTTTAGCTTTGTAAATTCCTTATACAATTATTCTTCTTACTTCAATTTACCTTAACAAAATAAAAAAGCTCTTCGATCACCGAAGAGCTTTTCTCATATTACATACCCCAAACTAATGTCCAAAGAGTACCAAATACTATTGCCACTGCAATAAATACTGCGTAACCTAAATTGATATATAATACATTTTTATTTTCATTTTCGTTCATGTGCATGAAAACAATTAATTGAAGACCACCTTGTAATAATGCCGTTACTATTAAGATAATAAGTGACACATTAAAAGGTAAATGTAAATAGTAAACACTTAAAGCTATGATTGTTAGAACAAGTGATTGGATGAAGCCAACCACTTGATGCTTAGGGAATAACGCGCTCATCCAATCAGTCCTTTCACGTAAACAAAACTAAAGATAAAGATCCATACTACGTCTAAGAAGTGCCAGTATAATGAATAAATAAATGTTTTGTTTGCAGTAGTTTCAGTAATACCTTCACGAGATACTTGAATTAAGATTGCAATACCCCATAACATACCGAATGATACGTGGGCACCGTGAGTACCTAATAATACGAATAACGCTGATAAAGCCCCACTACTTTGGATCGTCGCACCTTCATGTACATAAGTAAAGAATTCTGTAATCTCTACTCCTAAGAAAACTGCACCTAAAGCTAAAGTAATAATAAGGAAGCTAATAAAAGCTTTTTTTGAATGTAATTTAATAGTGTTAACAACTAAACCGATCGTAAAACTACTAGTTAATAAGGCAAATGTTTCAATCATTACACCTTTCATCTCAAATAATTCTTTTTGAGTAGGTGCTGTACCTGTGTTATTTGCTAAAGTGAAATAAACTGCGAATAATGTACCAAATAAAGCAATCTCAGCTCCTAAAAAGATCCAGAAACCTAGAATCTTATTAGAACTTTCTTCTCCTAGACTATATAGAGGCTTGCTGTTCATAATGATCACCTCGTAATTTTTTCTCTGTTTCAATAATTTCTTCTTTATGAATATGGAATCCATGATCACGTTGGAATGAACGTGCGATTAAGCAAAGTGCAATCGGAACTGCAAATACTATCATTGGAACCCACCATTCAAAAATCAAGAAGAAACCAAATGCCATAAATGCCATACCTAAAATGAATGGTATACCACTATTACTTGGCATATGAATATCTGTAATCTCACCCTCAAGTAAAGATTTACCTTCTTTTTTAGCTTTCCAGAATGGATCTAATGAATCTACTTTCGGAATTACTGCAAAGTTATAAGGAGCAATTGGACTGCTTGTAGCCCACTCTAAAGTTCTTGCATTCCATGGATCACCAGTAGTTTCTCTTGGTGCATAACGTACACTGTAATAAATATTGTAAACAAGTAACATAAATCCGATTGCTAACCCTACAGCACCGATTGAAGCAATCAAGTTTAAAGGACCAAAACCTGAATCTGCACTATACGTATAAGTACGACGAGTCATACCTTTTAATCCTAATAAGAATAATGGGAAGAATGTTACGTTAAAACTTACAATAATTGTCCAGAACGTAATTTTACCAATTTTTTCATCTAATTTGAAACCGAAAACTTTTGGGAACCAGTAGTAGAAACCTGCAATTACAGCAAATACTGTACCTGGTATTAATACGTAATGGAAGTGAGCAACTAGGAACATCGTATTATGATATTGATAGTCAGCACTTGCCATTGCAAGCATTACCCCTGTAACACCACCGATTGTAAAAATCGGAATAAATGCTAATGAATAAAGCATCGGAACGGTAAATTCGATTTTACCTTTCCTTAATGTGAACAACCAGTTAAAGATTTTTACACCGGTTGGTATACTTATGGCCATTGTTGTAATACTAAAGAAGCCATTTACAACAGAACCTTGACCCATTGTATAGAAATGGTGAACCCAAACAACGAAACTTAAAGCAGAGATTGCGATCATACTGACAACCATGCTCTTATATCCGTATAAATTCTTTCTTGAGAATGTTGCAATAATCTCACTATAAATACCGAAAGCTGGAAGAATAACAATATAAACTTCAGGATGTCCCCAAATCCAGAATAAGTTCGCCCAAAGCATATCATTACCATGTGCCATCGTGAAGAACTGTGTTCCAAATTCACGGTCAAACATCATTAATGCTAAAGCTACTGTTAATACTGGGAATGCGAATACGATAATAACGTTTGTAATTAAGATACTCCAAGTAAACATTGGTAATTTCATTAATTTCAAACCTGGTGCACGCATTTTTAAAATTGTTACGATAAAGTTTATACCAGTCATTAATGTACCCAGACCAGCAATTTGAAGCGAGATTGCGTAATAGTTATTTCCAACACCTGGACTGAATGCTTTACTAGCTAGTGGGAAGTAAGCTGTCCAACCAGCATCAGGTGATCCACCGATAACAAAGCTTAAGTTTAAAAGCATTGCGCCTGCGAAGAATAACCAGAAACTAACTGCATTTAAATAAGGGAATGCTACGTCACGTGCTCCGATTTGTAATGGAATGACGATATTCATTAAACCAATAATGAAAGGCATCGCCATGAATAAAATCATAATTAAGCCGTGAGTTGTAAAAATTTCATTATAATGTTGTGCGTCTAATATTTTTAAATCTGGTCCTGCTAATTGTGCCCTCATTAATAAGGCATCAACTCCGCCACGGAAAAGCATTAATAATGCACAAAGAATATACATTACACCGATACGTTTATGGTCAACTGTTGTTAACCATTCTTTCCATAAATAACCCCATTTTTTAAATTTGGTTAA
Organism: Bacillus sp. AFS017336; assembly: GCF_002555445.1. NCBI lineage: Bacteria > Bacillati > Bacillota > Bacilli > Caryophanales > Bacillaceae > Bacillus > Bacillus sp. AFS017336. The sequence continues at coordinate 90,289 of NZ_NUCO01000021.1, read as the reverse complement.
ACCAATAACAATAGCGAGAGAAACAATAACGATACTCACCATTGCGCCATAGATCATTGGCTCACCTGTTACAAAAAAGTGATCCCATTTATAACCCATCATTATTTCATCCCCTCCATATTATCCATAGAACCATGATCATGACCTGCATTTTTTCCTTCTGGAGCTGGTCTAAATTCTAAGTGGGTTGAAGAATATGTCTTTCTGCCTAAATGCTCAATTTTTAGCAATTTATTAAACTCTTTTTCTGTTAAAGCAGGAGCCGTATTTTTAACGTCTTTAACCCAGCCGTCAAAATCTTTATTGTTCATTGCCAGTACTTCAAATTCCATTCCAGCAAAGCCTTTACCATTGAAGTTACTGTTTTTACCCATAAATGAACCTTCATTTGAAGCAACAAAGTTTAATTTAGTTACCATGTCACTCATTGCGTATTTTTGTCCACCTAATTGAGGAATCCAAAAACTTGTAATCGGACCAAATGAATATAGTCGGAATTCTACGTTTCTATTCGTTGGAATGTTCACGTAGTTAACTGTTTCAATTCCTTGTTCTGGATATGAGAAATGCCATTTCCAGTTTGAAGAACTTGCATAAATAACAAGTGGTTTATCAGTTTCATGACCTTTTGGAACACTTTCTACTGCATTTGTTGTTTTAACAGTTACTACTGATAAAACTGCAACAATTATGATCGGTATAACCGTCCAAATAATTTCAAGAGTTTTACTTCCCTCTTCGTGAGGTGGTTCGTAATCTTTTGGAAGTTTACTAGCTCGATATTTATAAAGAATAACTATATAAAGAATGTAAACTACTAGTAAAACTCCTAACATCATTAACATTGAGAAGATAATCGTATCTGCTTGCGTTTTAGCAACAGGACCTTTTGGATTAAGAACTGCAATCTTGTCACAAGCGCCCAATACTAATGCAACCAGCATGATCATCATGCTCATTAGAAATTTTTTCATCTCGCTCTTCCTTCCTTTAAGTAAGTAAAAGTACAAAACAGTTTTTTGAATTGCTTCTTAGTTAAGTATTTTTATAAATTGTCACCAAAATGACAAACAATGTCCACAGTTATAGTAAGATACTTTAATTAAAAAAACAAACAATTAATTTCTATTTTGAAAGGAAAAAATAAGTGTTCACAATTTAGACATATTTACAAATATGTCTTTTTCCTAAAAACCTATATGTATCAAGGAATAGATATGTATGCTCACTTTTTCACAACGTTCACATTTTAGACAAATATTAGATTTAGATTAACTTTTTTGTTCACAATTTCAAAATTCCATATTATTAAATTAGTATAATAATTTTGAACAGTTTTTACGGAATAATCAGTATTTTCGGACAAAGAAAACTCACCGATTTGCAATCCGTCAGGTGAATACAAAGGCGTAGTTGCACTTATCCCTAAAAGTGGCATCTACGTCGATTTATCTTCACCGTTGCCAATTGATACTTTCTAAATGAACAAAAAAAATAACGCAGATCTCTCTGCGTCAAAAACAGGGTTATTAATTTATTGAAGAGAAGAACTACTGTCCTAGCATGTTCTTCTCTTCTTAGGGTTGGGGGGGTTCTAGGATTGCATTCCACATTAATTTTAAAATGTGTATCCAATCGAAGAACTAAGAAAAACAATGGCTTTTTCTTACACTTCTTTTATAATCCTAGATTACCATAAATGAAAATGATTATCAATACCAATTATTGTAATTTTTTATAAAGCAGTAAAACATTATCATGCCTTAAATACTATATGTCCTGCATTCACTAATAATTTTTTTACTTCTTTCCATGCCAACCGCCTTTACCTCATACGATGGCAGATCACCATTGTTTTCATCCATTTCATATTTTTTAGTATGTTGATTTATTTTCTAAATCCAATTGTTAAAATTCAATCTCGTTTAATATTAGAAATCAAATAGGTTATAATTGTAGAAAAAAGGTGGGACAAGTATGCCGCAATTATTAATTAAAGGTATTTCAACAAATGATATTTGTAAAATTAGCAAGCCATTAATAGAAGAACTTGCAAATGTTTGCGAATGTGGAACTGACAATTTTACGATCGATTGTATCCATTCTACCTCAATCTTTGATGGTGAAGTCGTAGATAGTTTTCCATTTATTGAAGTAAAGTGGTTTGAACGGGGTGTAGAGACAAGAGATCGTTTCGCTGCAACAATCAAAAAACATGTTAATTTATTAAATATTCCAGAGTTTGAAATAGCATTTATTACATATAAAGAAGATAGCTATTACATTAATGGAAAGAGATTCGAATAATACTATATCGAAATAACAAAGGCCAGTGAATCCACTGGCCTTTTTATTTTATATAATTTCCATTTTTTATAGGTCAACTGTACCTATAGGACAATGTCATTTCACGGTATTTTTACTATGTGGACAAATATACAAACTAAAAAAAATAGTTATCTAACTAAGTACATGATCGATAAAATTGAATATTAGTATATTAATCGGACAAGTAGGTAACCAAAATACTTCCGATTAGAGAAAGGTGAATGAGAATGAACTTTGAAATTATTGTGACTGCTTTTGTTTTCATAATGACAATGGCTGTCATTTTCTGGAGACCAAAAGGAATTCATGAAGCATGGCCTGCTACTATTGGGGCAGTAATAATACTACTAACTGGAATCGTCAGTCGCCATGACCTTCTTGACATCATTAGTAAAATTGGTGGGGCCTCTATAACAATTATTGCAACAATTGTTATGGCAGTTATTTTAGAAAGCTTTGGATTTTTCCACTGGTCCGCAGCACGCCTAGTAACATTAGCTAAAGGATCAAGTTATCGCCTATACTGGTATATCCAATTACTATGTTTTTTAATGACACTGCTATTTAATAATGATGGTAGTATCTTAATAACGACACCAATTCTAATTATTCTTTTAAAAAATCTCCGCCTAAAACCACATCAACAAATACCTTACCTATTATCCGGTGCATTAATTGCTACCGCTTCGAGTGCTCCAATAGGCGTAAGTAATATCGTAAATTTAATCGGTTTAAAAATCGTTCACATGCCACTATATATGCAGCCGTTAATGATGTTTGTACCAACAATGATCGGCTTATCCTTTATGTCACTCATGATGTATTTCGTATTAAAGAGTAAATTTCCAGAAGTTTTACCTGCTTCAACAAATGACATTGAAGAATCATTTTTCATCAAAAATTTTCATCCTTTAAAAACAAAAATCTCTGTTGAAACGAAAAGAAAAAGAACAAAGTTTATGCTTAAAATATTAACTTTCGTATTTGTTATGAGATGTTTGCTTTTCGTTGCATCCTTTATTTCGATTCCAATTGAATTTGTTGCGGTACTCGGCTCACTCATTTTACTTATATGGAGATGGTACCATTTAAGAACAAACCCAGTGGATATCTTAAAAAAGACCCCCTGGCAAATACTTTTGTTTGCATTCTCTATGTATGTAATTATTTTTGGGCTTCATAATGCTGGTCTAACAGAGTTTCTTGTAAAAGAACTTGAACCAATCGTTAACCAAGGCCTATTTAATGCTACTTTAGTAATGGGTGGGTTAGTAAGTCTATTATCCAATTTATTTAACAATCACCCTGCTCTGATGATTGGCACAATCAGTTTAACTGAGATGGGTCTAAATCCAGTAACCCTAAAAGCAATTTATCTTGCAAATATTATCGGTAGTGATATTGGCTCACTATTATTACCGATTGGAACATTAGCATCTTTAATTTGGATGCACATATTAAAAGAAAATAAAATTAAAGTAAAATGGAAAGATTATTTAAGCGTTACAATAATTGTGATCCCATTAACTACTATTATTACATTAATATTATTATTTTATTGGATCCAATTATTTTTTGCTCATTAATTTAGTTCTTTAATTACCTATAGGAGGAGATTAAAGTGAGTGATGTATCAACATTGCTTGGTGAACAAGTTTCAGTAAAACTATCTGGAGATGTCATTTTCGAAGGTATTCTTACTGATTTAGGACAAGATATTTTAGTCCTTTTCAATGGTATAAAATATTATTATATTCCTTGGATGCATATCCATATGGTATATCAAACGGATGAATTGAAAGAAAAAATAAAGAACCCTAATGAACCATCCATTACTCAAGAAATGGAGACAATTTCTTATCGCAAAATTTTACTAAATGCTAAAGGTATCTTTTCAGAAATCTATGTAACTGGTAATATAACTTTTCATGGATATGTTATGAATGTACTAAGTGATTATTTAGTCTTTTATTCACCTGTATTTCATACAATGTATATCTCTTTATCGCATTTAAAATGGATAACGCCATATAATCATAAAGTTGTTCCATATAATTTAAATGATGATACTTTAACTGTTCATCCTTCTACCACTCCATTACACAGATCATTTGAAAGTCAGATAAAAAAAGAAATTGGTAAGTTGGTAATTTTCGATGGTGGAACAGATCCAATGAAAATTGGGCGTTTAAACAAAGTAGATAATAATCAATTAGAGCTTTGTGTAGCAAGTGGAGAAAATGTTTATTTAAAGCTAGGACATATAAAATCTGTTCACTTACCATAGCTAGATAAGACCTTTGATACGCGTTGTATTTAAAGGTTTTTTTTTTTGCTTAAAAAGCTACGTTCCTCCCTATCCTCATTCTTTACATTAAACGATTCTAATTTTTTCTTTACAAATTTTATGGTAGCAATTACAATTTTGATAAACACAAAAAAGTTGTACAAGAGCAACATTTCTAATCATCTTTTAATGTTAACTTACATACAATGCTTTAAATCAATATTTTTTTGATTAAAAAGTTGCCCTAACACAAAATTTATAGACAAGGTAAAAAGGAGGCGTATTTATGAGCCATTCAATTACAATTAAGGAGCTTTTTGTATCCTATCATGGAAACCCTGTCATTCAAGATGTTTCTTTTGAAGTAGAACAAGGGAAGCTTGTTGGGATCATCGGTCCGAATGGAGCTGGAAAATCAACCTTAATAAAGGCAATTCTTGAATTAATTCCACACGATAAAGGATCAATTAAAGTTAACGGAAGTGCCATTCGAACAAATCGAAAAATGGTCGCTTATGTTCCCCAGAGAAATAATATCGATTGGGATTTTCCAATCACTGTTTTAGATGTTGTACTATTAGGTACATTTCCTCATCTTGGCTTTTTTAGAAAGCCAAAAAAAAATGAAAAATTGTTTGCAATGGAATGTTTAAAAAAAGTTGGAATGGAATCTTTTAAAAATAGACAAATAGGAGAACTTTCAGGTGGCCAGCAACAGCGTGTATTTTTAGCAAGAGCTTTAGCACAAAATACTGACATTTTATTTTTGGATGAACCTTTTGTAGGCATTGATATGACAAGTGAAGATACCATTATCAAAATCTTAAAAGAATTGCGTAATGCAGGTAAAACAATCATTGTAGTACATCATGACTTAACTAAGGCACAAACTTACTTTGACGAATTATTATTACTGAATCAACGTCTTATTCACTATGGATCGGTTGAGGAAGTTCTAAATCCTACAATTATATCTAAAGCATATACAAATCATCCATTCTATTCTGTTGAAAGGGATAAGGTAAATTTAATATGAGTGTACTCAATTTTTTTGAAGCATTAATGACGTATGATTTCTTACAAAAGGCATTATTTACATCAATTATTGTTGGAATTATTTGTGGGGTCATTGGTTGCTTTATTGTTTTAAGAGGAATGGCATTAATAGGTGACGCGATTTCACACGCTGTTCTGCCAGGGGTTGCGATTTCATATATGTTAGGATTTAACTTTTTTATCGGTGCGGTTGTTACTGGCATATTAACAGCTATCGGAATTGGATTTGTTAGCCAAAATAGTCGAATTAAACATGATATGGCAATAGGAATTATGTTTACATCTGTATTTGCAGTCGGTATCATCCTCGTCACTTTTATGAAAAGCAGTGCAGATTTATATCATATTTTATTTGGAAATGTATTATCAGTCCGTTCTTCTGATATGTTGATTACAGCCTGTATCGGTATCGTTGTCATTAGCCTTGTCTATTTATTTTATAAAGAATTACTTGTTTCAACCTTCGACCCAACGATGGCACAAAGCTATGGTTTACCTACAAAATGGATTCAATATGGCTTAATGGTTCTTTTAACTTTAGTTACTGTCGCCTCTTTACAAACAGTAGGTATTATTCTTGTCGTTGCCATGCTGATCACTCCAGCAGCGACTGCTTACTTATTAACAAATCGTCTTTGGATCATGATTTATTTAGCTGCTTCATTAGGGGTAGTATCATCCGTCATCGGACTATATTTTAGCTTCACTTACAATTTGGCATCCGGAGCAACTATTGTACTTGTAGCAGCATTTTTCTTTGCAATGGCATTTTTCTTCTCTCCTTCTCAAGGCCTATTATGGAAATTAATGAAGACAAAGAAAAATAAAAAAAGTATTTCATTTCAAAAGTAATTAAAGGAGGTAATAAACATGAGGATATTAAAGAAATTTATACCATTGATGTTACTATTCATAATAGCATTATCAGCTTGTTCAAATGAAAAGGTCGAGAAAAATAAAAAACTTAAAGTCGTTACAACTTATTCTATTCTTTTTGATCTAGTAAAAAATATAGGAGGCAATAAAGTTGAGATTCATAGTTTAGTTCCAATTGGAGCAAATCCTCATGAATATGATCCCCTTCCAAAAGATTTAATGAAAACAACTGATGCAGATGTTGTATTTTATAATGGGTTAAATCTTGAACAAGGTAATTCATGGTTTAAAAAGCTTTTAAAAAGTTCCAATAAGTCGGGCAAGGACGCTCCTGTTTATATGGTTAGTAAAAATGTAAAACCTATTTACTTAGAGTCAAATGGTTTAGAAGGTGAAACAGATCCACACGCTTGGCTTGATATTCGAAATGGAATCATTTTCACTAAAAATATACGAGATGCATTAATAAAAGAAGATCCAAAAAATAAAGCATATTATCAAAAAAATGCAGATGAGTATATTCAAAAATTAGAAAAGCTACATGCAAATACTTTAACAGAATTAAATAAAATTCCGATGGAAAAACGCTTCCTAATTACTAGTGAAGGCGCATTTAAATATTTTAGTGAAGCCTATCATTTACAATCAGGCTATATTTGGGAAATTAATTCTGAAGGTCAAGGTACCCCTAGCCAAATAAAAAATGTAGTTGATTTAATTAAAGAAAAAAATGTAAAAGTTCTTTTCGTGGAAACTAGTGTTGATCCACGGAGTATGGAAACAGTGTCACGGGAAACAGGCTCACCAATAGCTGGTACTGTTTTTACAGACTCCTTAGGTAAACCAGGTGAAGCTGGTGATACTTACCTAGGTATGATGGAATGGAATACAAAAACAATCATTAACGCGTTAAATAAATAATAACTTAAAACAAAAAAGCCCCATTCCATGCTTGGGGCTTTTAACTTTAACTATATTAATCTTCTAATCTTTATTAACGTAAATCGATCCATTCTTCGTTTTTAAATTAAGATGGTTTTCTCCACTTCCAACAATCGCTTGATTTGAATGGATTTCATCTTTATTTTTCATTTTCCAGCCTATATTCCCATCAAAGTTTCCATCATTTGTTTCTGCATTAATTGCAATGCTATTATCTTTTAGCAAGTTGATTTGAAGTTCACCGTCATCTGAAGTAATGTTACTACTACCAAATAATAATGCATCGTCGACATTAACTGAACCGTTATTTGTTTTTGCGTTAACTTCACCTTTAAACTCATTCAGGGTTATTTCGCCATCATTTGTAATGATTTCACTTCTACCTTCCATATTCGCATGGTCAAACGAAATTCTACCATCTTTTGTGCTTGCATTTAAATAGCCAGATATATTCCTAACTGTAATTTCTCCGTCACGTGTTGCAATTTCACTTTCATTTGTTAAATTCACTTTAGTTAAGCTAATTGAGCCATTTCTAGTTTTTGCAACTAAGTTTCCGGATACATTTTCAACATTTATTTGACCGTCATTCGAATTAATTACTGTATCATTAGCCTTATTCGTTAAATTTACCGAACCATCGTCTACTTTAATATTCGTCATCATACTTTTCGGCAAATCAATTGATAACTCAGCCTTTTTATATCCAAAATGGAATATGTTATTGTCATCATCATTAATTTCTATAACCATTTTATTTCCAAGTGTTTTTACCGAATAATAATCTGATAACTTCCCTGTTTCTTTTTTACCATTATCAGGTATTCGGATCGTACCGTTTACTTTTAACGAATTCGAGTCAGTTCCATTTACATTTATTTCTCCATCCGTTGCTTTAATAATAACTTCATTAATTGATGTAGAAATAGTTTGTGAATCATTTATTTCAATATTTTTGGTTTTAAACGTGTACCCAATTTCTTTAATAAAATAATGTCCTATACTAAACACGATTGAAACAATCATTACTAAAACAAGTAGAAAAATACTAAATCCGTGAAAACGAAGTGTGTCTTCTTTTCTTACTAAATGAAAGAACAAGACTTCAAGCCCTAATAAAATACAAGCAACTGGCCAAGCATTAATTAAAAACTTCGTATATGGTATCGAAATAAAACTTTGTAGAAACCACAATACACCAATTGCAATCAAAATAATTCCAGCAGTTATAGTGCCAACTTTCCAGTTCCTCATACTTCTTTCTTCGGCTTTCCAGTTAATAATTTAATACCAAGTACAACAAACACGAAACTGATTATTAAATTTTGAACTAGATGATAATCAATAAATAGATTGTAGTGTCTTGAGATATAATCTGAGGCATTTTCTAATAATGATAAGCAACCGAAACCGATTAATACCCAACCAATTAAAAATTTATTAACTTTAAAATGATTATTTAAAATTGGCTCATCGATTAATTCGATATCCTCACGATATTTGCTATGGTATTGTAGAGCATCAAAATAGCTATAAAATACAATAACTGGTATAAAAAATCCGAAACTTGAAATTAAATTTGTTAAAAATATTGTTCCGAAAAAAAGTAGCATAAACTGCAATCCTCGACTCATTAATCCTAAATAGAAATGACCAAGCCCAGGTAAAATTGATAATATATAAACTAATCTTTTACGTGATTTCAAAGTTTGTACCTCCATTATTTTTTATTTTCTTTCAATATTTTTGGAATAGATATTGTTATTTTTTCACTTTTTTCAATTAATGAAGATGTCTGATCGATTGTTTGTACAACTTGACGATTTGAATTTGAAATTCGCTCAGCTAATTGAAATTGGAAAAATAAAAATGTTGCTGCTGCAGCCAATACTAAATGGATAAAGCGAACTTTTTTGGAATTATGATTATTCGATTTCATTTCGTTAACTTGATCCTTAATCTCGATTAACTCAGTTTGCTTCATAATCTCGTTCACGAAGTCATCAGAAAAGTGATAATCAGGTGGATTCATCCATTCCTCTTGTAATTCATTAAGAAGTTCAAGTTCAGCCTTGCATGAGCTACATTCATTTAAATGCTGTTCAAGCATAAGAGATTCTTTTTTTGAAAGCTTATTTTGTTGATACGATAATAATTGATCAGAAGTTAAATGTTTCAAATGACCCCTCCTTTATGCTTGTCTTTAATTAATCGTTTGGCTCGATATAAACGTGACTCTACAGTTTTAACGGCTACATTTAATTTCATAGCTATTTCAGCGTAGGTCAGTTCTTCAAAATAATACAATTTCAATACATCGCTATATGCTTGTGGCAATTCAATTAAATATGAATGAATAAGTTCTTTATCGATCGTTTTTAGTAAAGCTTCCTCAGGTGTTAAAATATTCTCTTCTGGTAAAGTAGAAAGTAACTCACCCGTTTCATGCTCCTGTTGTTTAACTTGTTTTCTTTTAAAATCAATTGCTTTATTCATTGTAATTCGATAAATCCATGTTGCCAAACTTGATTCTCCGTTAAAGTTTTCAAGAGAACGATACAATTGGAGAAAGACTTCTTGCGAAATATCCTCAGCATCCTTTTGATTAGTTGAAACTTTCAATGCTACTGCAAATACCTTTGCTTCGTATCTTAAAATTAATTCCTTAAATAGTTGATGATTTCCCTTTAATATATTTTTTACTAATTGTTCATCCGACTCCATTGCATCACCTCTTTTCCCTATCCATAACTTTAGACGAAGACAATTTTAAAAACCCTGCAAAAATTTAAAAGTTTTTTTAATAAAATTTTTAAAGATATAAATTAAAGCAAAAAAGTCATGTAAATCAACTATTAAGTAGTTTGTGGGAAAATACTTATTTAATGAATAAATGAACAAAAAAAAAGCTTATATTGATCAATACAAGCTTTTTTTGTTTCGTCGGTTGTGAAGTTTTAAGGAAAAAACTTATGTAATCAGTCATTTTTTTTGTAATTTTGTATGTTTTTACTGATTTTACATCGTTTTGATCAAATATTGACCTACTTTAATTAAGTTTTTACATTTTTAATTGTGATTTGCCCTGTTTTTTTTCGATTCTCGGATTTTATTTGCGATTTGCCTTTTTTATTTGCAATTCTCCGATTTTAATTGCGATTTGTCTTTTTATTTGCGATACTCTGATTTTAATTGCGATTTGCCCTTTTTATTTGCGATACTCCGATTTTAATTGCGATTTGCCCTTTTTATTTGCGATTCCCAGATTTTAATTGCGATTCCCAGATTTTATTTGTGATTCCCAGATTTTAATTGCGATTTGCCTTTTTTATTTACGATTCTTCGATATTAATTGCGATTTACTTAATTATTATTGAACTTCAGGAATACTATGTAAATCCTTTATATAGGTGCGCATATGTTTCATTATTTCTTCATATCTCAATTTGCCATTTTTTAAATTTACTTCATTTATATTTTCTAAAGACATAATTTTAAAGTTTCGATTATCTCGATAATAATTATAAGTGGGGAAAAAACTTGGATTAGTTAATTCAATTTTTACATCTTTGTTTTTTTGAGTTTTTACTACGTCTACTGTAGCAAGGCCACCAATTAACTCATATATTTCATCTTGAGCTGATAAATAGTTTCCTAACGAGTAAAAGACAATTGATTTATTCCCCGTTTTTCCTGTTATCCATGCCGGTGGCTGTAGTACATGTGGATGATTACCAATAATAATTTGAACTCCCATATCTGCTAATTTTTTTGCCAGTTCCTTTTGAGTATGATTTGGCATTCTTTCATATTCAGTACCCCAGTGCATCGCAACTACTACGACATCAGATATTTTTTTAGCTCTTTCAACATCACGGTTTATCTTGGTTAGGTCAATTAAATTTACTAAATAGTCTTTGCCTTTTGGAACAGGGATTCCGTTTGTACCAAATGTATAAGCAAGAAATGAGAAGCGTATATTATTTTTTGCTAAAACTCTTATTTGGTCATGGTCCGCATTCGATTTAAATGCCCCAGTATATGGCATGTGAATTGCATTCCAATGAGAAAGTGCACTTTGGATTATTTTTTCACCGCGATCAAGTGAATGATTATTAGCTAATGTTACAAAATCAACTCCAGCACCTTTTAGTGCATCACCGACTTCATATGGACTATTAAATGCTGGATAAGTTGATAATCCAAACTGCTTTCCGCCAATCATTGTTTCTTGATTCGCTACTAAAATATCTGGCCGTTCCATCGTTTTTCTAACTTCATCAAACATTTTATTAAAATTGTAAATACCGTTTGGAAGCATAGCATCCTCATAAACTTCATTATGTATTAATATATCACCGACAGCACCAACAGTAACTTTCGAAACAACCTCATCTTTTTTCTCAACAGTTTCATTCGGTCTTTTGACCTGTTCTGTTTTTAATTTATTTTCTTTTACATTATTTTCTTGATTATTTTTTGAGCAAGCAGTCAATATAGCAAAAATACAAGTTATCGATATTATTATAAATTTTTTCACATTTTTCTCTCCAAAGTTCGGGACTCGATTAAAGATTTTAGCCTATTGGTAGGTTAAGAATAGTCCATTTTTAAGTTGTCCCATATTAATATTTATTATCTAATCCATTTCATCCTTTCCCATTTTTTTACAAATTGGCATTTAATTCTACATTGTTTATTAATAAATATCAATCATTATTAATACTTTAAGATAACATTTTTTTAAAAATTAAGAATTATTGGACTTAAGTATGAAAGAACTATTAAAATAATAATATGGTCAATATGAATGGAGTTTTCGGTTTTAATTAATATCGACATTCTTATTATTATGAGGCTATTAAGTTTCGAAAGTGTTAGGAGAGTAAAATGGGTATATCAGAAAAGTTAGTACAGTTAAAAAAAGAAATAAGTAACGTCATTATCGGTAAGGATGATGTCGTTGAAATGATTTTCATTGCTTTAATAAATAATGGACATATTTTATTGGAAAGTGTACCTGGAACGGGTAAGACTCAATTAGCTAAAAGCTTTGCAAAAACGATTAATGGTTCGTTTAAGCGGATACAATTTACTCCAGATTTATTACCGAGTGATGTAACTGGAATTCAATTTTTTCATCCAAAGGAACAAGATTTTCAACTTCGAATCGGTCCAGTTATGACGAATATCTTATTAGCTGATGAAATAAATCGTGCTACCCCTAGAACTCAAGCTAGTTTATTAGAGGTAATGGAAGAGCGACAAGTAACAATCGATGGAGAAACGATTAGTCTACCTAACCCATTTATCGTTATTGCAACTCAAAATCCAATTGAATCGCAGCAAGGTACATTCCCATTACCTGAAGCACAAATGGATCGCTTCTTTATGCAAATCAGTTTGAAGTATCCTACGTTTGAAGAAGAAAAAAGCATTATGAAATCATATCGTTTAAATAGTCCATTTTCGAACTTAAATACAGTATTAACATTAGATGAAATTTATGAAATGAAAGAACAAGTGAAGACTGTTAAGATTTCAGATGAAGTGGAAGATTATATTTTAAAAATTGTACATCTAACTCGAAATCATGAAGATGTTCAGCTTGGGGTTAGTCCACGTGGTACATTGGCATTAATGAGAGCTTCGCAAGGCAAAGCTTATATTAATAATCGAACATTTGTTACACCTCAAGATGTAAAAGATGTTGCGGCCTATATTCTCTCACACAGAATCGTATTAAACCTTGAAGCATCCTTTAAATACAATGCTATACAAGTTATTGAATCAATTTTAAAACAAGTTGAGGTCCCTGTAGAAGCTGGAGCTGGTCAATAAATGACTTGGCATAAAGAGATTAATGGAAAGAACTCCCTTGATGTACTTATTATTTTTGGCGCAATCTTTTTAATTATTAATTTCTATCAGTCTTCATACTTGTTAATGTTTCTAGGTGCTTTTCTAATCATTCTTAGTTTAATGAGTAGATATTATTTAAATCATATAGCTGATCACCTTACGATTGAAAACGATCGATTACCAATTCATGTTACCGTTGGAGATCAATTTACAATACCAGTCAAAATTAAACAAAATAATTGGTTACCGATCATAAACGCTACAGTCCGAATAAAATTAAATCCAATTTTAGAAGGTGAAAAGTTTAAAACAATCAGTAATGATTCGAATTTAGAACTAATTATACCTATTCAATTAAAAGGTAATGAGACTGTTCAGCTTTCTTTACCGCTCTTGGCGACAAAACGTGGAGTTACGAGAATAAAAGAATTGGAGCTAACCATTTCAAATTTTTTTGGCTTAGGTTATGTACATTTAACTTATAAACCACTTTTACAAAAAGAAATAATCGTTTATCCAAGCTTAATTCCTGTACCTCAAATTGACCAAATAATGTCAACTAATTCATATGGTAATTTTGTGACACCATCTAGTATTTTTGAAGATTTTCTAGCTCCGATTGGAACTAGAGATTATGTATATTCGGACTCATTTCATCGAATTCACTGGAAAGCAAGTGCCAAGACGCAAGTACTACAAACTAAAATATATGAACGAACTGCTGATTATTCATTTACGTTTATCATCAACTTAAGAAATCCAAACCATGAAAATTTCAGACTAAGTATCGTTGAGAATATTGAATCGATTGCAAGTAATATTGCCTATATGGTCCAATATGCAACACTTAAAAATATTCAGTATGAAATCTTTCTAAATTTGAACATGGAAAGTGGAGTTCCTGTTTATCATTTACCGATTGGTGGAGGAAAATCTCAATTAAGTAAAACTTTTGAAATCCTTGCCCGTATTAATGGAGCAAGAACGACACAGCCTATCGATCGATTATTACATTACGTTGAAAAACAACAACGAAAATCTCCTGTTGTGATTTTATGTGGACCGTTCGGTAAGCATGGAGATCGATACTTCGCGCAAATGCGAAAACGCGGTCAAAATATATATTATCTACAAGATGATTTAGAAAGTCCAAAGCTTGTTCCATTTGGGCAGAATTAAGTCGAAAGGATAATGAAATGATTTTACGTTTACTACCTACATATTTTTTCTCATTAGAATATCTATATTTATATTTAATCGTTCTATTTTTATATGAATCAAAAAATCAACTACCGCCTACTTTGGCTATGATTTGCATTTTTCTTATTGGAAATCTAATTTTATTTTACTCTTTAAATAAATCTAAAGTGTCTCGTGTTAGCTCGTATTTTGCTGCCATTTTTTGCGGAGTAGTTGGCTACAATCTTGGCTTAAATTCGGTTACATCAATTTTATGCGCTTCCTTTATATTTTTTCGAATTGAGGCTTTTCTTAAAGACACTTCATTATGGAATGAAGAACGAAATAAATTGCAAATAATTTTTTATTTTACAAGTTTATTCGTACTCTTTTTTGCCTGGCCATCCCATTATGAGTATAAAAGTTTCGTATATGGGCTAATTATTATGTTTACAATTCTTTTTAGTTTAGGGAGATATTTTCAGCAAGCAGTTATTACACAAAGTATTAAAAACTCTCGCGGCATGTTCGGTTCAATACTAATTGCAGCAATACTAACTGGTATATTCACGTTAGTCGTACCATTATTTAAATGGGGTATTTTTAAAGTACTTGATGGATTATTTAAAGTAGTTGGATTTGTAGCGTCACCTATTTTCAACTTTGCTGATCACAAAAATTTTAAAGTTGAAAAAATTAAACTTAACCGTCATCCAGTTAAAAATCAAATACCACAAAATCCAAAAAATCAGCATTTTATTTTAGAATCAGTACCTACTTGGGTTTGGCTAGCCATACTAATAATTGTTTTAATCGCAATTTGGTTTGTTATTAGAAAGCTTAAATTTATTCGTATTGAAAACCAATCTTTCCAACAAGATATTGGTATTGAATACGAAACAATTCCAGAATCTATGAGAATAAAAAGACGACTTTTTAAAGCAAATGCCCCTACTGATCAAATAAGAAAACTAATCTTTCAACTTCAGAAATTTGCATCGAAGCACAAAATGGGTCGCCATAACGGTGAAACTTTAAACGAATGGTTTAAACGTATTCAAATTTCAAATGAAGACGAACTAATCAATGCATATAATTCAGTACGATATGGTAAAGCGGAACTAAAGGATATTGAAAAGTATGAGGAACAGGTTAAGAGGATTAAAGAAATGATTAGGAATAGGGATAAAGAGCAAGATTAAAGGGTAAAAAAACACAAATTTTATTAAAAATTTGTGTTTTTTCTTTATTATGCCTTCTTGTATGCTTTAGTAGCAATTGTATATTTTTCGATATTTTTCATGTGTGGCTCGTAGCCTATGCCTGGTTTATTTGGAACAGTGATCATTCCATTTTCTACAGTTACTTCTGGTTCTATAATGTCTTCAGCCCAATATAGTGAGGAAGCAGCTGTGTCACCTGGTAGAATGAAGTTAGGTAATGAAGTAATTGCAATATTATGTGCTCTTCCGATACCTGATTCGAGCATTCCGCCACACCATAATGGTATGTTATTTTCCATGCATAAATCATGTATTTTTCTTGATTGAGTTATTCCGCCAACTCTCCCAATTTTAATATTAATAATTTTACAGCTTCCTAGTTTTATCGCTTTTCTAGCATCTTCTAATGAATGAATACTTTCATCTAAACAAATAGGCGTTTTCATTCTTGCTTGTAAATCTGCATGATCGATAATATCGTTGTAAGCAAGTGGTTGTTCGATCATCATTAAATTATAGTCATCTAAAGCGATTAACTGATCCATATCCGATAAAGTGTAAGCTGAATTAGCATCTGCCATTAAAGGGATATTTGGAAACACCTTTCTAACTTTATCGATCAGTTCAATATCCCAGCCTGGTTTAATTTTTAATTTGAATCGTTTGTAGCCTTCCTCGAGACGATTTTCAATGATTTTAATTGTAGAATCAATTGAATCTTGAATGCCTATGCTTACCCCAACTTCAATTTCCTTTTTAGTTCCACCGATTGCAGTAGAAAGTGGAATGTTTTCTTGCTTGGCATAGAGATCCCAAATCGCACCTTCAATGGCAGCTTTAGCCATATAATTTCCACGAATATGCGAAAATAGCTTTTCGGAAAGTTCATCAGGGTGATTAATTTCATTATTTAAGACGATTGGAATTAAATAGTCTTCGAGAATATGCCAGTTTGTTTTTACAGTTTCTTCATTATATAAAGGATCAAGCATTGCAACAGATTCAGCCCATCCTGAAATTCCGTCTTCACTTATCGCTTCTAATAGAATAAACTCACGGTCATACTCTGTTCCAAAGCTTGTTGTAAATGGATGCAATAAATCCAGTTTCATATGGCGTAATATTACTTGTTTAATTTTCATTTACGAACTCTCCCTTATAATAAATAATCGTTTTTTATTTTTTTAGTATATAAAAATGGACTGGCAGATTAGTTTCCGAATTCTTATAAAATCCTGTTACTTTCCAACCATTTCGGAATAAATTTTGAAAGGACTCTCGAGTCTTCATTCTCCATTCATTTGCAATATGAATATTTGATTCTCTTATTGTACGGAAATCCTTTGGAACAGCAACAAATACTAGATCACTCATTTCAAAAGAATCTTTTATATTCGGAATAGGTAATCCGTCTTCATTTTCTTCCCATTCAATCAGAGAATGTTCAAGTGCTTCACTCAATTCAACTTGTCTTAAATTTTCTTTTTCATCTTCATTTTTAGAAATATGCCATTCAACTAGGAAACGATCAGATGGAATTCCACTATTTAACAAATCGTCCATCTCACCATAGCAGTTTTCAATATACGTACGACAAACTCCACCTAATTTTGCAATATTTAAATATCCATTTGCAGTTTCTAAAGGGTCATATGTCCAAGTTATTAGTTTATAACCGAGTTTAAGCGCTTCTTCTCGTTGAGCAATTTTAAGCAATTTTCCGACTCCTTTATTACGAAACGCTTGATCGATTCCAAGCATATGCGAACAAAGATAAACAGTTTGACCATCGAATCCAGGAAAACTATATTGAAACCCGATCATTTCACCTTCAAAATAAGCCCCTAAAACTAGGCCACCGTTCTTTGCAGCTGTAATTGTTTGATGAGTAGGAATTGAATCCTCAAATCCCCAAATTTTTGATTCTAATGTTCGAACCTGCTCCATTTCTTCTATTGAATGAAGAGCACGTATTGTAATACCATTCGTAGCTTCGGATTGATTCACTTCGTTTAGCAATCTATTCACCTCTTATTCTTATTGTTCTGATGCTAATAAGACAGTTTGAGTTAAAATTTTTGCTCCATATTGCAGAGCCTCTAAATTAAATTTCATATGTGGATGATGTAATCCTGGAGTTAGTCCACAACCTAAACCAACCATTGTCGCTGCAATTTGAGGATATTTATTTGTATAGAAATGGAAATCCTCGCCTCCATTTGAAATGCATTCAGGCACTAGGTTGTCTACTCCGATCATTTCTTTAATTGCAGTTTCAGTCATTTTTATTGCTTGAGCGTTTTGAACCGCCGCTGGAACAAATTCTTCCATTACCCACGAAATCTTAGCTTTTGTTTCATCCATCGTTTCTTCAAAAACCTCGACTGCACGAGCATTTAATTGATTCATAATCTCATTTGTTTGAGCTCTTACATCAAGGGAGAACTTTACGGTTTCAGGTATCGTATTTGATGCTTCATTCTCTGTTTGAATTTGCGTCATTTTAATCGAGTATGGGACGTCAGTATTTAAGTTCAATCGTTTTAATTTGTATACAAGTTCAGCAGCTACTTCAATCGCATTAATACCATCCTGTGGTCGAGATGCATGTGCTTGAATACCTTGAATTGTACCTTTAATCGTTTCAGCTGAGCCATGTATGATGACTGGAGATGCTTTTTGGAAAGGAACTTCTCTTTCAGGTCTTAAATGTACTCCAAATAATGAAATGACATGATCTAATGCTCCATCATTCATCATTTGTAGTGCACCTTCACCTTTTTCTTCTGCTGGTTGAAAGATAAAGCGTATCGTATGTTTTGGCTTAATCTTACTAGCTGCCATGGCCAACGCTGTATATAAAACCATCGTACTATGAGCATCATGGCCACAAGAATGGTTTGCGATTACAACACCGTCAACTTCTTGAACTAGCGCATCCATATCTGCTCTTAGTGCAACAACTGTATCTTCTTCACCCTTTATTTCAGCAATAAACCCAAAATGACTTTCAAACGTTTTAATTTCGATCCCTGCATTGATTATTCGTTCTTTTAAATAATTAGCTGTTTTTTCTTCATGCCAACTCGGTTCAGCTAACTTATGTAAATCTTGATAAGTTTGTATTATTGCTTCCTTATTAATGTCTAGAAAGGATTGTGGATTCATTAGCTATTTCTCCTCGCTTAATTTCTACTCTATAAAGACTTCATATGTTGAATAGATTTTTTCTAATTTTTGTTGATACATTTGAATTCTCTTTTTATCCTTTTCATATAAACCAGCAATCACTAAATTTAATAGGCTAATAACTGATGCTACCGAGTTTGATCCACTTTCTACATTCTCTTCTGTCGTGAGAATAATATCTGCAATTCTTCCAATCGGTGACAATAATCGATCAGTTACTGATATTAACTTAACTCCATTCTCTTTTGTACATTCGGCAATTGTTAATGTTTCCTTAGCATATCTTGGAAATGAAAATGCAATGACAACTGATTTATCCGTCAAATTGCAGAATTTTTCAAAAAAATCTCCCGCTGGAGAACAATACATTACATTACCTCTAATTGAACTTAACGTATTTGCAAACCAATACGCTGCAATATGAGATACACGATGTCCGACGATTAACACTTGATCGGAGCTAATTATTGCTTCTACCGCTTTTGATATTTCCTCAATATTGGAAGGTTGTAACAAATTTCTTAAAATATTTACTTCATTTTCGATAATTTTTGTATAAGTATGATGACCACTTATATCCTTAATTTCTTCTTTTTCTTTCATATAATCTGCTTTATTTAAATGTAGAAATTCGTTTTGAACGCTTAACTGCATATCACTGAAACCTTCAAATTCGAGTGCATACGAAAGTCGAATAACTGTAGTCTCACTCACATCAGCTTTTCTGCCTATTTGATAAGCTGCTTTAAATGCACATTCCTCTAAATTTTCAATCATATAAGTAGCTACTTTTTTTTGCCCCGGAGATAATTGTGAAAACTTCTCTTTTACTAACAATTTAAAACTAGGTCGCTTCATATTTTAAATCCTTCCGTCAACGAAGTTTAAACTTCATCTTTTTAGAAAGTTGCAGTCAATACTTCTTTAACATATACATTATCATAACCAAAAAGCATGGGCAAGAAAAAGTAGAGGTAAATGCTTACGAAAAGGTTTAAAAAAATAGTAAAAAACTTTCTAATTTGTCCCACAAATTTCTTGCATTCCTTTCTCTTCTTGCCCGTAAAATATTTGTAGTAATTAGTTAATTGCCCTTACAATTTACTTTAATTTGAATTAACTAAAATAGGACTACTATTCAAAATTTGAATCCGGTCGAAAGCCATAAATGTGTATACAATAGTTTTCGTAAAGGATATAAAAGTTATTTGTATACCCTAAATCCAAGGAGGGGAAAATTTGAAAGTTTTAATAATATGGCGTCTCTTAACAGTTGGTGGAGTTAATGCTGGCTGGAGGAATCGTTCAATTTACTTTAAAAAATTTGGTATTCATACTGAGTTTCTATATACAACTGATCATGGTGGGTTACACATAATGGAAGATATTGCACCTGTCTATTTAACAAAAGATGAAAACGAAATCATTGGGATCATTAAAAATAATTCCTATGATGCAATTATTGTAGTAGATACAGGAGCAGCATATAAATGGTTACAAAAAGCTAAATACAAAGGTCCAGTTATTGTAGAAGCACGAACGCCAGAGCTAATTAAACTTCAGCCACATTTAAAAAAATTCAGGTCAGTTGAACCTGTTTCAATTGTCGTACCATCGAATTATCAAAAAAGATTAGTCTCCATCTTAACAGATAATATCCCCATTAAAGTAATCTACAATGGTGTTGACACCACATTTTTCCATCCATTAGCTACAGATGAAATTTCATATGATGTTCAACCAATACTTCCAGCTAACAAAAAAGTAGTGTGTTGGATTGGCAGAGTAGATAAACGTAAAAACTGGCCGATGTTAGTTGAGATTGCAAAGCGGATTAAAAGTGAACGGTCAGATATTGAAATTTGGTTAATCGGAGGAGCTCAAAGTGTCCAACGAGAAGATTTTGCATTGACCTGGAAGGAAGAAGGTCTTACTGATATGATCAAATGGTTTCCGGTTATTCCATATCAGCAAATGCCTCACGTCTATGCAAAAGTACTTCAATCAGGCGGTTGTACGATCGCTACAACAAAAGTTGAGTCTTTTGGCAATACATTTATCGAATCCATGGCATGTGGAGTTCCTGTTGTTGCCTCTAATATTATGCCTATTTCGGAAATCGTTCTCCAAGGTGAAACAGGTATGTTATTTCGGGGACATGATGTACAAGATGCCGTAAAGATGATTTATCAAATAGTTGATAATCAAAAACTTCATCAAAAGCTTTCACAAAATGCCGTAAAGCATGTTGAACAAAATTTTGCGATTCAAAAAGTAGCCGATATTTATCGCGAGTATCTTTTAAAAATTGGTGAAATTAATAATAGCGATGTGATCCAAAATGATTGAACCAGTTTCATATATAAAAAAACTTGAAGGAAAATCAAATGCTCATTTAATTACCTTTAATGATGGTAGAGATTATGTTGTGAAATATTTTCGTTCTGGATTTGAGAAAACATTACCAAACGAATGGGTTGCCTATTGCATTGCTAGATTTTTAGATTTGCCTGTTCCTTACGCTCAAATCGTCTCGATTCCTGAAGAATTTTCCAATACAATACCAGAATTAGAACTAGAAGAACTTCAACTCTCAAAGTTTCAGTTCGCGTCTTTGTATGTACCTGAAACTTTAAATGGTCATCAAGTTGGTGCAGTTCCAAGTATAGTAAATAAAGAACAATTAGCTGGGATCATTTTATTTGACTACTGGCTGTGTAATGGAGACCGTACTCGAAAAAATATTTTACTACATGAAGAAACCTTAGATAAATTTAAGCTTTGGATTATTGATCATGCTGAAGCATTTGGTTCCTACAGTTGGTTAGTTTCAGAGTTAGAAACTTTGCCTCAAAATATTATGAAAAGTTCCACTCATCAATTCATGTCCCAGTATATAGAAAGTGAAGAAAAATTTAATGAACAACTGAAAATCATCCAAAGATTCCCAGTCCTCTTATTAGAAGAAATTGTGGAATTAACACCTGATGATTGGTTACTTTCAAAGGATGACAAAAAAGCAATTGTAGGCAGATTAGTAAATCGAAGAAAAAAAATTCTCCCATACCTAAAACATAAATTCGTAAAAACGATTTACCGTCCTTTACATGAACAAAATGAATAACGTGAAAAAACGACTTCAATTTTTAGAAGTCGTTTTTATATTCTATTTAATGATGGACGGTTTACCAACTGGATAATATTCTATTTTCTCGCAATCTCTTATTCGATCTTCCATAATACAGTTTCTTCCGTCAAAAATAATTGGATTCTTCATTTTACTTAATACGCTTGGTAAGTCAAGTTCTCTAAACTCTCTCCACTCGGTTACAATAAAAATTGCATCTGCATCTGTTACACATTCATTTATTGAGCTAGCGTACGTAATATTACTACCTAGAATTTTTTTGGCATTTTCAATTGCGACAGGGTCATATGCTATTACTTCTGCACCTAATTTTCTTAAAGAATTTACAATTTTAATAGATGGTGCTTCTCGCATATCGTCAGTATCAGGTTTAAATGATAGTCCTAAACATGCGATCTTTTTCCCTTCTAATTCACCAAATCGTTTTATAGCCTTTTTTACAAGCAATTCGTGTTGGAATTTATTAATTGAAATAATTTCATTTAAAAATCCAAATTCAACCCCATTTAACTGAGCTGTGTGCAATAATGCTTTAACATCCTTTGGGAAACAAGAACCGCCATAGCCAATCCCTGCATATAAAAATGCTTCACCGATTCGTTTATCTTTCCCCATTCCTTTTGCCACATCTTCAACATTTGCACCGAGTGCTTCACATAGGTTTGCTATTTCATTTATATAACTTATTTTGCTAGCTAAAAATGCATTAGACGCATATTTAATCATCTCTGCACTTCGAATACTAGTAATTAAGATTGGTACATTTAATGGTTTATACATTTCTTCAACAATTCTAGCAGACTCTTGATTACTGCTACCTATAATAATTCGATCTGCTTCCATTGTATCTTTAATCGCGGAGCCTTGTCTAAGGAACTCAGGATTTGAAACGACGTCAACGACAATATCTTCACTACAATTTTGTTGAATAATTTCCTTCACGATTTCATTCGTTCCAACTGGTACTGTACTTTTAATAGCAACAATTACATCTTTTTTAACATTTTTTGCGATATCAATTGCCGCACCTTCAAGATAAGTTAAATCTGCTGCTCCATCTTCCCCTTGAGGGGTACCTACTGCAACAACAATAACTTGAGCATCGTCTAACCCTTTTTCGTATGAGGTTGTGAAAAATAATTTTCCTAACTTTATATTTCTAGTTATTAATACTTCTATTCCTGGTTCATATATTGGAGATATTCCGGCACTTAAATTATTGATTTTAAGTTCATTTATATCAATACAAGTAACTGTGTGACCTATCTCTGCTAAACAGACTCCTGTTGTTAAACCTACATAGCCCGTACCTAATATAGAAATTTTCAAGTTAATCCACTTCCTGATTCTTCATATTTGGATTGTCTTCTGCTATGACCTCATTTAAAAATGCAATCACTTCATTTTTTATATCTTCTCTATTGATCGCAAAATCAATTGTAGCCATAATGAACCCAATTTTATTTCCAATATCATATCGTTTCCCTTCGAAATTAAATGCTAGGACGGGCTGATTTTTATTTAATTCATTAATCGCATCAGTTAATTGCAATTCACATCCTTGTCCAACAGATAGTGTTGATAAAATATCGAATATCTCTGGAGTAAGAATGTATCGTCCCATAATTGCATAGTTGGAAGGAGCATCTTCTAATTTTGGTTTTTCTACAAGACAATCAACTTGATATAAATTTGTATCATAAGTACTTTCTTTAGGTTTAATTACTCCATATTTACTCACTTCTTGATCAGGAACACCTTGAACAGCTATGACTGGTGCTTTATGTTTTTCGTATACATTAATAATTTGCTGTAGACAAGGTGTAGTGGACATAACGATGTCATCCCCTAGCAAAACAGCAAACGGTTCATTTCCTATAAAACTCTTAGCACATAATATTGCATCGCCTAATCCTTTTGGTTCCTTTTGACGCACATAAAAGATCTTCACCATATTGGATATTTTCTGCATCTCTTCCAATACTGTTAGCTTATTTTTTCGAGATAATGATTCTTCTAATTCATATGATTTATCAAAATGATCCTCAATCGCTCGCTTACCTCTACCACTAATAATAATGATTTCTTCAATTCCAGAAGCTACAGCTTCTTCAACAATATATTGAATAGTTGGTTTATCAACTATAGGTAACATTTCCTTTGGCAACGCTTTCGTTGCCGGCAAAAAACGAGTCCCGAGACCGGCAGCGGGAATAATAGCCTTGCGGATTTTCATTATACTTGCCTCCAAACTTTTGTTCATTCTACTTTATATGTAAATTAAGGAGGACTTGTCACCATATATACCTATTATGTTTAGAAAGATTATGCCTTAAAAACTAGATGTTTTTAAGCATACATCTTCATTTAGTAGGCCATCTAACAGAAGAAATTGCAATTAGTCTCTGAATTAGAATTATTTGTGCTAATATAATAATTTCTGAGGCAGTTTTGAAGTTAATAAGGCTGTTTTTAGCATAAATCAAATCACTTTCTCCATTAATTAAGCAAGTACACAACTTGATCCGCAAAGTTCACTAAATGGTCTCACGAAACGAATCCCTCATGAAAATAAAAAAACTGTCTCAAAAGTATTTAAACTTATGAGACAGCACTTTATATTTAGACTTTCCCCTCAAAACATGATCTAATAACGATTTCTGTTTCTATATACTTCAGTCACGCTAGTAATTCTTTTTAATTTATATGGTTCGGAATTAACTTTATTAGATGAATTGTTAGATGAGTTATTAGATAGATTGTTAGATCTATTTTCTATTCTGCTTCTATTTACATTATTTCCGACCATATCAGTTACTCTTCTAATACGTTTCAGTACTCTTGGATTAGTATTCGCTGTATACTCTTCAACTTTTACTATTTCTTTATGTCTAGGGATTGATTTTACTCGCTCTACTAGGACTTCTTCCATTACTTTTGTTTCAGACTGAGTTAGGGATTCTGATTCTTCTACTTTCGTTTCAACAGTTGGTTCTTCAACTTCAATGATTTCTGAAGCAGGGAGTGCTGTTACTTCAATGATTTCTGGAGCTGGAAGTGCTGTTACTCCACTAAATTCTTCAGCTGGTTGTGCTACTTCTTCAGTAACAATGTCATTAGGCACAATAAACTGTTTATTTTGTACTGCAGATTTAAATAATGTTTGAGGTTCATATTGTAATAATTGTTCCGGCGAAATTGTAGAAGCATATTCTGTTCTGCTCCATACTGATAGAATTTCATCCGCTACACGACTCCATACATATTTAGAAACTGCAAGCTCTCTACCTCTTATTCCCATATTCTTCATTAACGATTTATTTGATAATATCTCTGTTATTTTGGTAGCGAATTCATTTGGATCTACTGGGTTTTCTACGATTAAACCATTCTCTCCTGGAATAATTACTTCAGGGTTTCCTCCTCTTGCAGTTGTTACAATAGGAAGACCTGCTGCCATCGCTTCATAGTGTACCCTTGCAAGTGGCTCTTGCCATAAAGAAGTACATACAAATAAATCAGCTACTGCAAACCAGTTTTGTATTTCAAAAGGCGATACAAATCCTGTTGTAATAATCGGTACATCTTGTTTTTTTGATATCGCACGAATATAGGCAACATAGTCCGTTACATTGTTTTGACTAAACCAATTGCTTCCTACGATGACTAAAGCTAAGTCTTTGAAGGTTTTTGAAAGTGTTGGTAATGCTCTAATTAAACGGTCTACACCTTTGTTTTCTGAAAGTCTACCCGCAAATAAAATAACTGTTTTATTTTCTAAACCAAATTCTTTTCTAAGCGTATTTCTCGTACTTACTATTCTTGAATCATTTCCAGGTAAGAAACGATCAGAATCAACACCTGAGTATATTGTTCTAATTTTATTTGAACTTTGAGGATATAGTTCACGAATTACATTTCCAACATAATCACTGACAGTAACAATACTAGAAACTTCTTCTA
Organism: Bacillus sp. AFS017336; assembly: GCF_002555445.1. Classification (NCBI taxonomy): domain Bacteria; kingdom Bacillati; phylum Bacillota; class Bacilli; order Caryophanales; family Bacillaceae; genus Bacillus; species Bacillus sp. AFS017336. The sequence continues at coordinate 64,236 of NZ_NUCO01000021.1, read as the reverse complement.
AAACTAAATTCGCTTCATCAACAGCAATTTTCCCAATATTAAACATATCGTTGTGCATACTTAAAGTAATTTTTGCCTTTGGAGCTACTTTTCTAATAGGCAGAACAAGACGTGGTCTGTTAAAAATGTGGATTAAATCAAATTGCTTTCCTTCGATATATTGAACTACACCTTCACGATATAGCTCTAATACTTTACCAGGTACACGTACATAATCCACACCGCCAATCGTTTCTTCATCCGGTAATGACGGGTCATTAACTCCTAAAACTGTAATTTCATGAACTTTACTTAAATAAGGTAAACTACCTGCTATATAAGTCTGGATCGCACCACCTAATACTGGAGGTACTGGTAGGTTTTCTGTACAAACCATCAATATTCTCATCATTTTCCACTCCAGTCGTTGCGAATCTCATTTAATGTTGCCCATTTTGACTGTTCTAGGTCAACGATTGATTGAATTAATTGTTTAGTAGGTTCACCTAAAAATAATTCTGGTTCATAAAGAACTTCTTTAATATTTTTATAAAATTCATTTGGCATTGAAAAATCGATCATTAATACGTCATATAATTCTGGTGAGATTGGATTCGCTTCGTGATATGCGTTTATCATTTCTCTTACCCATGTAGCATCCCATCCAAATAAGTCGGACATTGTGCCAGATATAAGTTTCCTTAGATCTCGAATTGGCAAATCATATGCCACTCCATCTAAATCGATAACCCACATTCCATTTGGTCCCATTTGGCCATTTGACCAACCGTAATCTTGGTGAACTAATCCCCAGCTAGCGTTTCCTTCATTTACCATATTAAAATAATTTGAAGCATTTAAGTCTTCCATGCTTTTTCTTGCTTGCTCTTGAAATGTATCAACTACATTCAATAAATCCTGACTAGCAGGCATTTCTTCATAAGCTAAGGCAATTGTTCTGAACCAATTCATTTTGTTATATATTTTTTCATAACTTTTTGGCCATTTGTGTAGTCTTGATGCAACCTCTGCTTGAATCGGTGGAACATACCCTTTACTTAAACGATGAAACTCTCCAAGTGCGTGACAGAGTTGCTTAGCACCTTCTAAATCTTTTGAAACTGGAGCCAATTGTTCAATCCATTCTGCAACGAACCATAGCTTTCCTCCAGCTTCTACAAATTCCTCGCCGTCTCTAGTGCGAACAATTCCTGGAACTCTAGCTTGTTGAACTTCAACCAGATACTTCTGAGCTCCTAAACTAAACATACTTCTAGTAGGTCTTCTGTGTAAAAGTTTAAAGCTTTTTGGTCCTTCGTTCGTTTCAATTTTCCAAATTGCTCCACCTTTGTCGGCTTTCGTAGTAATGACTTGCATGCTGTTTACTTGAAGATTATAAAACTTAAGTACTTCAAGCCCAATTTTTTCAATATATTCAGGCACATAGAACTCATCGTGAATAAGCTCATCGACGATCCATGGCTCAATTATTATATTATTCAATTTCTCCCTCCTACTTTATAGAGCCCATAAAAAAATTCACATTTCTATTTGAAGGAAATGTAATTAAGAATTGCTTTTTTTTATGTTCTAACTGAGTTAAGACCTATTGTAATAATATGATTTAGTACAAGTATGGTGAGGGTATATGTGTAGTCTATTTAAAAGATTTTCTCTCAATCTAGTTATATACATATTTCTCAATGCATTCGAACTTTGTCGTTTCAACCTACATATGATATTTCAACTATTGTTAGGTAAGGAGGTTTTTATCATTAATAAAGCTGACACGAAAAGCATCCTGATTACTGGATGTGCTGGATTTATCGGATTCCATTTAAGTAAACGTCTTTTAGAAGAAGGTTTACAAATCGTAGGCATTGATAATATAAATGATTACTATGACAGGTGGCTAAAATTTGATAGATTAGATCTTTTAAAACAATATGAGAGCATTAATTTTGTAAATGGTTCGATCGATAATATGGATTTGTTAATGGAGCTCTTTGAACAAAATGATTTCGATCTAGTTATTAATCTAGCAGCACAAGCTGGCGTAAGATACAGCTTAGAAAACCCTGGGTCATATATCCAATCAAACCTCGTAGGTTTCGCCAATATATTAGAGTGTTGTAAAAATCATCAAATTAAACATCTCTTATACGCTTCATCAAGCTCTGTATATGGCAATAATAAAAAAACTCCCTCTTCTATTAATGATCGAGTTGACCATCCAATAAGCTTATATGCAGCTACAAAAAAATCGAATGAATTAATGGCACATTCTTATAGTCATACGTTTAATCTACCTACAACGGGATTACGCTTCTTTACTGTTTATGGTCCTTGGGGTAGACCGGATATGGCTCTATTTAAATTTGCCAATTCAATCATTAACGGAAATCCAATTGAAGTATACAATTATGGGAATATGAAACGAGATTTTACTTATATCGATGACGTAATTGAATCAATTGTAAGAATCATTAAAAATGGACCACCTACAGATTCTTCTTCTTACTATAAGCTTTACAACATTGGAAATCATAGCCCAGTAAACTTAAACTATTTTATTGAAACATTAGAAAAGCAACTTGGTACAAAAGCAAATATTCAATATATGCCGATGGTACCAGGAGAGGTACTTGAAACATATGCAGATATTGACCAGCTAGTTCACGATATTCAATATAGCCCATCTACTTCAATTGAAGAAGGTATCGCTAAATTCGTAGAATGGTTTAAGGAGTATAAAAAGATAAACTAAATAGTGTATATAATGAAAATAACCACAAGTATCGCCTTGTGGTTATTTCATATTTTCCGGGTGAAAACCCACCCGTTTGAGGTAATCTTTGGCGATTGCTATGATTCTGAATAAAATTTTCGAGCTATTTTTCATGAGGTTGATATCGAGTTTTTTGTGTGCGAAACGAGTAATTTTTGCGTGTGATCAACGGGGTTTTGTCTATATCAACGAAGTTTTGTAGTATATCAACGGAGTTTTGTGCTATATCAACGGAGTTCACAACTTTATCAATATTGTTCACTTAATGTTCGTTACATTTAAGTATAAAGAAGTCACCATAAATGCTTTATGAACCAAAACCAATGATTTATGAACAAAACTCTGGTTTTTATGAACAAATGGCTTTTCCAGCATTTAATATTTCAGTTCTGCGCTGCGCCACGTCCACATTCAATACAAAAAAAGAAACCTCAAAGTACTAGTACTTTGAGATTTCCAAATAAATCATTATTGAATTCCTAATGCACTCTTAACTGTTTCTAAAGTTTGAGATTTGTATTTCTTTTTAGGCGTTGGTGCAAATTTAATTGTTGGATTTTGCATTAAGTAATTTTTCTCAACAAAAGCCATATCTTTTGCATCTACTGTGCCATCAAAGTTAATATCTGCTGCACGTTTATTTGTTCCCCAATAAGTTTGTAAGTATAGAACATCCATAATGTCGATTACATCATCTTTATTTACGTCGCCTGCAATCGCTGGATTTAACTTATAGAAAAGATTTTGATTTGTAACTTTACCATCTTCATGGAAACCAATTGTAAAGTCTTTGTGTACTGTAAAGTGACCAGGAACATCCAGTATAAACTCGTAATGATCGTCAGTTAGTGGTAAATTGTGTATTTCTGTAACAACAGATGAATTATTTTTTCCGTTATATACTGTTCCATTTGAACTGATCGCCATTTCTTTTACGCCCATTTTTGCATAATCTAATGATTGTAATGCCGCACCAGCTGGATCTAAGAAAGCCTCAGCTCTTTTAACTACTCGGAATAAAGATTGGGTTGGGTCTCCATAAAAAATCGCAGGATTACCACTTGGAACTGCTTTTGTAGCGTTAGTTGTATCTGTAATAGTAACACTATACATATGAGCTGACCAAATAACTGGAGATGGAACATAATCTTTTCCTGTTTTAAACGTTAAATCAGCAAGATTTAAGTCACCAGATAATGGAGCAATTCCATCTTTTGTTGTAATTGTTACAGTTGCTTCGTACAAATCTCCACTCCAAACTTTATCATCAACTTTCACATCAACTTTATCTGCTACACTTGGATTTGGAGTTATATTCATCGATGCTACACTTGTATTATGATAGAATTTATAAACAGCTTGTTTTACACCATTTGCTTTATTTAATTTTAGCGTTGCAGAAGCTGTTTCACCATTCTTCAAAGTACGTTTTTCAGGTTGCATAAATCCGTAAGTTACATCATCGCGTGTAACAAAAATTTCTCTACCTTCTTTAAATGTTTTATTTGATGCTGCGTCCATTGCGTAGAATGCTGGTAACATAGCTCTTGTTGCGTTTGTTGGAATTGTAGCAGTGAACGTTCCATCAGGATTTACAGGTACTGCAATTGCTCTTCCACCTAATTGATCTTGATAGTAAACTTTTGTACTTCCTTGATTCACGTTCATTCCAAGTTTTTGCATTTCATCAGTTTCTTTATCATAAACCGACCCCGTAATTGTTACGCTAGTTTGGCCGTTTTTATATTCTAATACATCAGGGCTATTAACCGTCATTTTTGGTGCTGTATTGTCAAAATAGAAAGGTGCATCAATTGAGAATTGTTTTCCAGCATCATTCGTACCAACAATTTTCAGCTTATAATAGCCTTGTTTTGCTAAATCTGTATCATAAGCTATTGGCTGATCATCATCACCAGTGAATTTGTAGTAATATCCATTAAATATTTTGGATACACCGTAAGTAATATTTTCATCCATTCCTAAACCATCCATCGTACCTACGAATCCAATATCTTTACCTGTATTTCCATCTTCAAGAATAACATCTAGCGTGCGCATATGAGATTTAATACTCATAAGTGCATTCGTGTAGATCAGCTGACCAGAATAAGCTGAATCAAATACTTGAGTAAATGCTTGCGGACTCATTGCTAGAGATCCCATTCCTTCTTCCACTGTTTTAATACCAAATGGAACTTGGAATGTTTCCTCAGGATTATCATGGTTTGTATAAGTAACAAACCCTTCGTAAATTCCTAATTTTGCTGATTTCGGAACTGCAATTGCTACAGTTGATTTCTTTTTCGAATTTGCTCCAACTTTAATTGATTTATCAGTAACAATCATGACTCCATTGCTATCTGCATCTAATGAACCTCGACGGTCTTTTTGGAAGGTCACTTTTACATCATATGTTTTTGCTTGATTACTATTGTTATAGATGTTAAGTGAGCGTTGATCGCTAATATTTTGACCAGCAGGCGCGAATACGCCAAATGAAAGTGCACCTGTAAGATCTTTAACTGTTTTTAAATTACCTTTTTTATCTGAAAGACCTTTTGTTTCATCTACAACTTCAATTCTAGTTTTTGAATGAACTGCCTCATATGGATCTACTTGTCCTGCACCCGTTTCAAATACACTATAATCTCCATTTAAAGGATCGGCTGTGTTCATTAAAGTTTCTTTAATTTCTGCTGGTGTTAAATTTGGATTTGCCTGTAACAATAATGCTGCAACCCCAGCAACATTAGGTGTTGCCATTGAAGTACCAGATAAATTGTCATATGCATACTCATATTTACCAATTTGATCAGCCCCATGCATGTATGATGGAACTGTTGAGAATACAGCAACACCTGGTGCTGTTACTTCAGGTTTAATATCATATGTGATACGAGCAGGTCCTCGAGAACTGAATGATGCCAATTTACTACCTGCATCCACTACTTTACCCATTTCGTCAAACGAGAATGTTGGAGTCGTACCAAGTTTTGCAGTCATTGCTGGTGCTTGTTCAGCAGACATAGTAAATGTTGGAACTAAACCATATCCTCCACCTAAGTACGCTGGAATAAACCCTTCACCAGCAACGTTATTCATAATGATAACTGCAACAGCTCCATGGTTTTTAGCAAATTTAATTTTATCAACTAGTGCAACTGTTCCTCGATTTACTAATGCGATTTTTCCTTTTACATCAATTGATGCATAATCTGCATCGGAACCGTTATTTGGTACTTTAACAATCGGTAAATTCTTACCTTTTAAACTTTCAACATTGTCGCCAAAGCCATTTCCTAACAATTTTAAATCAGCTGATACATCTGCTGTACCATGTAAAGTTCCTTTAGATGTAGCAATCTCTGTTCTTGTATCGTTTGCACCAACAGTAATTGCTAATGCAGACGCTCCCGGTGCACCTAAAGTGTACATTTGATCCCCAGCATTCCCCGCAGCTACTACTGCTGTTACACCAGAAAGGACTGCATTATTTAATGCAAGACTTTCAATATTCAATGGATCATTTGAATTACTTCCTAATGATAAGTTGATAACATCCATTCCGTCAGCGACAGACTTGTCAATTCCACCTAAAACATTTTCAGTTGTACCTGAGCCAAATCGTCCTAATACACGATAAACATATAAATCAGCATCTGGTGCAACACCTGTTACTGCGTAATCCGTATTATTTTTACCACGACCAGCGATAATCCCTGATACATGTGTTCCATGCTCCGTGTAGAAGGTTGCGCCAGTGAGTAGATCTTTTTCTCCTAAACCTGACTTTTTCCAATCGTCATAAGTTGTTTCCATTGGGTCTGCATCATTGTCGACAAAGTCCCACCCTTTTACCGAATTTGGATTAATTGACTTTGGATCTACTCCTGGTTGTGCACGATAGCCTTTGTACGCATCCGTTAAATCTGGATGATTATAATCAATTCCTGTATCAATTACCCCTACTTTAATTCCTTTTCCAGTTATTCCTTCATCATGAAGTTTATTAACTCCTGGGAATACTTCATTAGCTATTTTCTTTGTATCCCCGCTACCTTCTGTGGAATCTGTAACAGTTGGCGGCTCAACTTTTATAACATTATTTGGCCAAACGGCTTTAACAGCTTTCGATTTTAACAATGACTTTATCTTATTTGCAGGAAGTTCGATCGAAACTCCATTTAAAGAGCTTGTATATGTACGTTTAATTTTATAAACGTTTTTATTCTCTTTTAAGTCATCTTTATAAATTGTTTGCAAATCATTTTTAAAAGTTTCTTGAGCAGTATCTGCTTTTTGCTCAGCTGCTGAAAGAGATAAACTATTTCCGTTTGCCGCTTCTTCAATTACTGCGACTTTCGCAGGTTTATCTTTTAATTCAACGATAACAGATAGATTTTTAGAACTATTTAAATCTACTGATGAAGGTAATTGTAAACCTTCTTGACTAGTAAGCTCCAATTGATTTAAAGCTTGGCGTTGCTCTGGAGTCAGTTTAGCTAGTACATCCTCAATTGAAGATTGTGCTGCAGCCTTTACTAGAGGCATATGGTGTTTAACTGGAAATGTGCTTAAAATAACACCGGTACTTAATGTTAAAATTGCTGTACTCTTGATTAAACGATTCATCTTACTTCTCTCTCCCCCAATTTAATTATGCTGTCTTACAAATTGATTATAGTGAGAGTTTATGTAATTTTACTATTTTAAAAATTCTGTCAAATTTAAATATTTTTTGTCATCTTTATGTGTTTAATCGCAAATAAAAAGCCCAAGTTTATGGGCTTTCGAGTCAAAGTACAAAAATTTGATTTTCAGACTAAATGCATGAACTTGTCTTGCGTAAAGCAAAGCTTGAAGAGGAGTGGTGTTACTCTTAATGAGAACCACTTTAGTAAGCAAATTAATAAAAAAAGCTAGCGTCGACCTGGCTGTCTAAGCAAATTATCGGCTCATGGCATAAAGATTACTCGCCTGACTATTCTTATCGTCACTTAACATATGAATATAGTCCTCATTTAATTGATCCGTTAAATGTTCTCTATAATGCCAAATTGATAATAAGCATAATTTAAATTTTTCGATGATTCCTGCATTCTTCACCTTTCTTGCAACATTGATTAATTCATTTAGCCCTTCAATATATTGCTTGTTTTCACATTTTAATAATGATTGTGCATAGCAAAAGTCTAAATACAATTGTTGTTTATGCAAATTAGAACTGTTTGCCAAATCAATAATCTCTTTTTCATGGAGAGTGATTACGATTGAAGCGTCTTCTAATCTTCCTAATTTTAAATAGGATTCTATAATTCTCGGAATACCTACATATAGATCATCTCTATTTTTAAGCCAGTCATAGTATTCATCGACATAATGTAACTCGCCGAAATCTAGTAAGGTTACATATCGATTACCTATTGCAGCCTCCGCAAAAAAATCATTGATCTTGCTATATTTACTAATTATTTTTAGCACTACTTCGATCGAATTACTTAACCTATTTAAAGCGAAACCCTGATATACTAACGCATATCCAAAGTGCTTTTCATTCCTTGCCATTTTTTCTAATCTCTTTGCATAATGAAGAACCTTGTCCCATTGCTTTAACATATAGTAAGTAGCCGTGATCCATAAAATTGTTAGTTCTTGAAAATCATCTGGCATATAACTTACGTATTCGAGAACATGGACAAGAGTAGCTGGTCCTTCTTCTGTTAATCGATTTAAATAGTACTTTCTAAAATAGCTAATTGCAACTTCCTCTGCTGTTTGATCGGGCATATGGTGAATAATGATTTCATATAAAGGCAACGCCTCTTTTTCTTTTCCTTCAGCAAATAACTTTTCAGCTATCTCAAATAAATTCTGCAAATTCTTCGTGCGAATGGTTTTAGATTTTTCCTCTAACATTTCTGATACGATAAAATTTAATTCTTGATTAAATCCATTTATTGCACATTTATAAATGAATGCTACACTTCTTCGTTTGTCCAAATATCGATTCTGATTAAAACATAATTGTGTATAGCCTGAGTAAAAATGACCTTCTGCCAAACCGAACGCTTCTGTAATTGCATCTAAATAATGTAAAGAAAGTGGCTTTTTATTATTAAATACTCTACTAATATCACTAATATGGATTCCAGAATATTTGGCTAAATCAGCTTTATTCCAATTTTTGTCACTCATTATTGTAAGAAAATCATATAGAAGTATCTGATTCATAGGCTTTCCTCTCCATAAAAGGTAATAATCTTTATAATCCATCGTCCCCGCCATTTTGTCTAGTTAAAAAAAGGACAAGTAGGTACTATCGCACGTGATCTATTAGGTTAATTATACTATTTTGTCGTATTTTTAAAATAGGAAATATTCAACTATTTTATTAAAGTTAATTAATTTTCCAAGCCATGATTAAGGCGGGACTTGAAAAACTGAAGAAAAAGATTTATGTCTCCGAATTCTTTTCCTCTAATGGGAAATAATACCTTTATATTTTATAAAACTTTGTTAGGGATGATTTAATGCTCAAAAAAATTATTTCATTAATTCCTGAATATCCGATTTTTATCCAGGCGTTTATTACTTTTATAGTTCCTGTAGGCTTATGGAAGTTTTTTAAATGGGTTCATCATATGGAGGAAGAGTGATTTAGATGAAGCAGCTGAGATCCAATATGAATCAGGAAAATCATGTATCTCAAAATAATAATGAGAATTTGTCATGTGATCTCCAAGAAAATTTAAGTTGGATTTTTAATGAAATCGGACATAATTCTGATGTAAAGTTTAGAGAATTTCTATTAGGCGATACAAATATTCAACTAGCAATTATTTTTATTGATGGCTTATCGAATGCAGATTTAATTCAAAAGCATATTTTAGGCGAACTAATGTCGGGACTCACTGCCGTTGTCACTGATCAAAAAAATAATGGGCAATCTCTGAACATAAATGAAATTAATAGTTGTATTAAAGAGCGATCTCTCACCGTTTGTACGATTGAAGGTGTTAGTACTTTTAAAAAATTAAAATCAGATATTTTATTTGGTTCAATAGCCTTGTTAATAGATGGCATTTCTGAATGCTTTTTAATAGGGGAAGCACTAACAAAATCAAGAGATATAAAGGAACCTGATTCAGAAGCACTTGTTCGTGGTCCAAGGCTTGGCTTTGTTGAAAATTTAGCAGATAACACTGCCATGTTAAGACGTTCTGGAAAAAATCCAGATTTAACAATGATCGGATTCGAGATTGGTGAAGTTTCAAAAAAAGAATTAGTTATAGCTTATATTTCAAGTATTGCGGATTCAAAACTAATTGAAGAAGTAAAAAAAAGAATAAAAAGAATTGAAATTGATAGCGCTCCAGATTCCGGCTATATTGAACAATTGATAGAAGATAATTACTTAAGTCCTTTCCCTCAGATTCAAAGTACCGAGCGCCCTGATCGAGTTATGAGTGCTTTAATGGAAGGTCGAGTTGCTATTATATTAGATGGATCCCCATTCGCACTAATTGCTCCTGTTACTTTTCAGATGTTACTACAATCGCCTGAGGATTATTATGAGAGATGGTTCGCTGCTACTCTAGTACGATTATTACGATATTTTTCATGTTTTATTGCTTTATTTGCTCCATCTTTATACATTGCATTTATTTCATTTCATCAAGGCTTAATCCCAACAAAGCTAGTATTCCATATAGCAGCAACTAGAGGTGGGGTTCCATTTCCTCCATTAATCGAAGCACTAATAATGGAAATTTCTATCGAAGTATTAAGGGAAGCCGGACTTCGTTTACCAAAACCGATTGGGCAATCTTTAGGAATTGTTGGCGGTTTAATTATTGGCCAGGCTGCAGTTGAAGCAGGTATTGTAAGTACGATCATGGTTATTGTTGTTGCAGTAACAGCAATTTCCTCCTTTACACTTCCGCAATACAATGTAGGAATTGCACTACGTATGCTTCGTTTTATTTCCATGATTTTTGCAAGTATATTTGGATTATATGGAGTCGTATTATTTTTCCTATTACTATGTAGTCATTTAGTTAAACTTAAAAGCTTTGGAGTCCCTTATCTAAGTCCGGCTGCTCCAATAAGATTTAGCGACTGGAAAGATTTCATCGTAAGAGCTCCATCATTTATGATGAAAAATAGACCAAAAAGCTTGCAGTCAAAAAGAACAAGAAGAATGAAATAGTATAAGAAAGGAGGAGTAAAAAGTTATGAATTCAGAGCCTATTGATCGTATATCAACGAATCAAGTTGTAATGCTTATGGTTAATTTTATTTTTGGTGCAGGTATTTTAATCTTACCAAGAACGATTACGGATAAAGTAAAAACGCCTGATGGTTGGATTTCTGTCGTCATATCCGGATTATTAATTTTACTCTTAGTGTTCTTGCTAGTTATGCTATGTAAACAATATCCGAACGAAACATATTATCAATTTACTCAAAAAATAATTGGTAAATATTTAGGAATTCCATTAGGTATTATTATAATCATTTATTATACTTGTCTTTCAGCTTTAGAGGTTCGGCTCATGTCAGAAACGACTAGATTATTCTTACTACAAGGCACTCCTTCTTGGGCTATATTAATTCCATTCTTGTGGATTGGCTTATATATAGTTCTTGGCGGAATCAACCCAATTGCCAGAATATTAGAACTTATTTTTCCAATCACTGTATTTTTCTTTTTATTAGTTATTTTTTTAGGAATCGAAATCATAGACATAGACAACTTACGTCCTGTCCTTGGTAATGGTTTCAAGCCTGTCCTTAATGGACTTAAAACAACTTCTCTCTCATTTTCCGGATTTGAAGTGGTTTTATTTATCTACATGTTTATGAAGGATAAAAAGAAAATATCAAAAGCAATTATCTATGGAATAGGTATACCATTTGTATTTTATTCGATTACAGTTGTTGCTGTAGTCGGTGCTTTCTCAGTTGATGGTGTTTTACTGCAAACTTGGCCCGTACTTACTTATATTCGCAGTTACGATATACAAGGTCTTATTGTAGAAAGATTTGATTCATTACTTCTAGTAATCTGGATCATGCAAATTTTTGCCACTTATATTATTGCATTCTATATTGGCTCACTTGGTATGGCTCAAATTTTCAATAAAAAAAATATTAAACCTTTTATGTTTGGTACGTTACCATTTATTTACATTATCGCAATGATTCCAAAGGATATAAATCAAACTTTAAAAATGGCCGATGCAATCGGAAATACTGCATTTTATTTATATGGAATTATCCCTCTTCTCCTACTAGTGATTTCATTTGTGAGGAAAAAATTTAATGAAAATATGTAAGGTAAAACGAATATTTATAAGCTCAATTATTAATATAATTCTCTTAATTTTATTATCGGGTTGCTGGAGTAGTAAACCTATTGAGGATTTAAACATTATTGTAGGTTCTGCTATAGATAAAGATGACAACGGAAAATTAAGATCGACTCTACAATATGTTGTTCCTGAGGCAATGACCACAAAGTCAGGTGGAGTTAACCCAACAAAACCTTATATAAATGTGGTCGGAGAAGGTATTTCATTAGAACCCTCTGGATGGGAAACAACTCTAAGTAGAGATGGGTACATTTTTGGAGCGCATCAAAAATGTGTTGTCATTAGTGAAGACCTTGCTAGAGAAATAAACCTACGTGAACTTACTGACCTTTATTTTCGAGATATTGATATTCGTGGGAGTACTCTAATTTTTATAGCAAAAGGCAAAGCCAAAGAAACACTGGAAACGAATGAAGCAAATAAGATTCCTGCATTACGAATCGTTGAAATTGCTAACGAATCAGCAACTTCGGAAATTGTCAGTAAAACACCGTTAATTAAAATTGGTGGATTAATGAACTCTGGTTCTAGTTTCCTTCTACAATTATTAGAAACAACTGATGAAGGTGCTAAGTTTTCAGGAGGGGCAATTTTTAATGGTAAGAAAAATAAAATGATTGGCACTCTTAGTACACAAGAAGTAGAAGGAATTAATTGGATCACTGCACAAGGTAAAGGTGGTGCGGTAAAGGCATTCACCAAAAAATCTGATGGACCAACTTGGTTTCAAATTGAATCCATGAAAAGTAAAGTGACTCCTCATATAAAAGGTGACAAAATCTCTTTTGACGTAAAAATTGAATCAGAAGGTAGAGTTGCTGAATATTGGAATCCTAAATTAAGGTCTGTATTTAAAGAGAAAAATGTAAAAAGAATTGAAAGAGCAACCGAAAAGGAAGTAACAAACATTGTAGACAATGTAACAAACAAGCTACAAAATGAATATAAAACCGATGTTGCTGGATTTGGTAACGAAGTAAGAATTCATTACCCGAAAAAATGGAATAAAATGAGTAAAAATTGGGATGAACTATTTAGTAAAGCTAAAATAAATTACGATGTAAATATTACAATAAGAGATTATGGAATGATCGGAAAGAAAAAAGAAAAATAGATATACTCCGCTAAATTAAAATCTACCCTATCGAGTAGACACTAAAAAGTGAGCTCTATAGGGTACTTTTGTTTATATTAGAAAAATGTGGTTATTATTCAAGGAAACTTTCGTAAAGTGAATTAAATTTAGAGGAAATAACCGTTCGTCTAGTGAGAAAGGAGATAAACAAAAATTAGCTTATATAACCCCTTGTAAAAATTGAGTTTAATATTTTCATAGATTTAATTCGTAGTCCTAGACGCTAATTAAAAAATTAAGTTTTTTCCGTTTAATCATTAAGTACTTCTTTTGATTGTGTAAAGAATGTATATATTACTCTCTCTTTACTTAATTCTAGTGCAACGATCTTTTTAACTGAATTAGCTTCAACTCGATCTGTTTCTTTATTTTCATAATACGCCAAAAATGTTTCATAAAATAAATGAGGAAACATTAATTCGGCTTTAAGCAACTTAAACAGCATACATGTTAAAGGGTTGATCTCTTGATATGATTTGATTATTTTCTTCATTAAACTTAAATTCCAAGCTTTTTCGCTTTTCATTGCCATATATAAAATTCTTCTAATATCATGTATCGGTAATTCGATTTTTACTTTACTCATATTCAAGAAATATAAATTCCCATCTTCTCCAATTGAAAAATTTTTATTTTCTATATTTTGACAACTCAATGATTTCATACTTGCTGTCGCTTCTGCTTCTTTCGCATGATAGTATTTATCTATTAATGTGATAGATTTCTCACATTGTATTAATATTATATTAATATTTTTTAAAAACAGCTTATCGATTTCAGTTGGATTTTTAGCTTTAGTGCGTTCTTCTTTCCATTTCGTTAATGTTAAATATTTATTTTGTAGCTCTTTTTGCCAATCTGATTGAACTAACGGTAATTGTTCATTTGTTATTTCAATTTCTCTTGATGCTTTATGAAATGTAGCAATCCCACTTATCATCATTATGAGATCGTCTTCATTCTCTATATTTGGAAGCCTGCCATTTACTGCTTCAAACACCATATAATGTTCGTCATTCATTTTTACAAAACCGTCACCTAATTTTGTTGTTAAAATTTCTGGTGTATATACTCCATTATCTCTTAGTAATTCTATTGCATAAATCATAAAATCAATATATTCTTTCTCAATTTCAACTTTCTTCAATAACACTTCACCGAAATTAGTATCAAAAGGACACTCAGCTTTTAGATTATCAATGCACTCTAATGATCTTTGATTAAATTCTAATGGGTAATTTGAAATTACTTTTTTTACGATATCACTAAAAAAAGCGTCCAAAATGATACCTCCCAAATAATACTTATCCACTTTTTAATCTATGAATATGTACAAGTTTAGAGACGGCTAATCTACTAAGAGTTTCGGATATATAAGTTTATTTTTATAAATTCTGATGCAATTACAAAGTTCAACTTTTTCATTTTCAGCCCCAAAAAAATTTCAGTCATTCATTCTCTATATTTTACTTTCACTTAACCTGTTTAAATACTACATTCTTTTAGAAATTGTTTTAATCAGAATCAATTTTTGGTTAGATTTTTATAATAAAAAGCCTCTTAAAAAAAGAGGCAAAACTTATTCTCCTTTCATTGTGAGTAATCAATCTTCATTTTCCGTATACTACTCATCAAAGGAGGGTTATTATGAAAGAAATCTTTATTTTTATTTTGTTATCATCTTTAAGTTTTTTGGTGATCTACATGTTTACCTTATTACAAGGATTTGATTTACATTATTTAATGTTAGCATTTTCATATAACAAAGTTGGAATCTTAAAACTCGATAAAGTATTAATATGTTATTTTCTAATATATTTTGGTGTTACGCTGTTTGTTAAACTACGACAACGATAATTTTTTTTGAATTTTTAATGTAATGAATAAAATAATCGGCAAAATAATTTGGAAAGGAATATGTAAATATTTTGGAACTAAATCGAGTCCAATATGTACATGCTGGGCATAAGAAACAGTAGTTAGGACACTTAGGAATAATATGATTATTCCTATTAAAAATGTAATTAACCAGTTTTCTTTTAGTTGAAATAATAACATCGTTCCTTCTACTGCTCCAAAAAATAGGATTGAGATTTTGATAAAACCTAAAATAACGAATACTACTACAGCTAATGATTCTAATCTTGTAAAGAAGTCCCCAATATTTATTAAAGAAACACTTGATAATACTGGATAAGTTGAAGCTTTAAAAATAATTTCTCCTAAATTTGCCACATGTACAATTGCAGAAATAGTTAGTAATATGCCTGCATAAATCATACCTAGTGAGCCAATTTTTTTTGCTTTATTTGGCCGTTCAAAATGATGCATTAATAATAAAAATATAACCGATTCTCCAAAAGGAAAAGTTACAGTTGTTGGAAAGACGCTCCTTAAAACTGGCTTCCAGCCGTGATCAAGAACTGGTTTTAAATGAGATAACGTAAAAAACTGAGTTAATATTTGTGTAAGTAATAATATAAATACGAAAAAGCCACATAAAAGAAAACAAATCCAAACTGTTCTTGCAAAACTTGTAAAGCCCTTCATTACTGTGTAAATCATAAGAAACATCATTAAAATCGATATTGTAAATAAACTCGTTCTATCCAACGCAATTATTAGAATTAGCTCCGCAAAATCTCTCAACACCCTTGAAGCAATATATATACAATATACAATATATAATAAACCGATTAATCCACCTAAATATTTTCCCCATGCTTTTTGTAAACAATTAATCAAAGAAATTGAGGGATTATTCGTATAGATTGCCATATACAGTCTAAATAGAATTAGCCCAATTAATAAACTAATTAATATCGCAACCCAGGAATCTCTCCCTGCATCTTTTGCAGGATCTATCGCAACAGCACTTCCTATTAAATAGATAGATAATAAACTAAAGAATTGTTCTGAATTAAACTTCATATTTAACATAAACACACCTTATTCCCTTTTTAAGTTAACTGGGTCGCCTAATAGGCCAGTTCGCTTGATAATAAATGTAATTTTTACGTTAACTTTGGCTTTTGAAAATTCCTCAGGCCAATTTTTTTCAATTTCTTTCCATTTTTTAGGATTACTCGTATGAACGATGTCACCAAATCCAAAAACATCACTCTTATACTTTTGAGCATGCTGAATACTTTCAACAATCTGCTTTTTGACAACTTTTGAAGCTTCTTTTTCTAATTTAATTAAGTCTCTTACATTTTCTAGTTTTATATTGCAGCCAGTTTCATCGACTAAACTCAATAATATATTTTTAATCTTAATAACAGGTACTTCTCCATTAACATCTACTTCCGTTTTAATATTTTGTTCTGAAAAACGAAGTGAAGTAAATTTTTGATCCCCACATGGTACTGAAAAATTTGATTGTTCGATTTTATCTTGAACCATCAAAATCGCTCTAGCATCCCGCCCATCAAGCCACCCTGCGAGTTTATTATCCCGAAATACTGCGACATCATCTATAAAAGTTTGTGCCGGAGTCATCTTTTGAATGTTCGTTAAATTATTTTTTTCCTTAGTACTATCTATAATTTTCACACCACTAATTGCAATCTCTTTGCCTTCGTAAGATAGGTTTTCTGCTAATTGAAATACATTTGGATTTACCCCTTCAGCAAGTGAAAAATTTACATTTTCTAGCTTTGATACCATCGCAACCGCTGAAACTTTTTTTATAGGTGTCAACGTATTTAGAACATACTCTGCAGTTGAATCTTTGGCTACTAGTACGGACATATATGCTGAAACACGTGGTTCTCTAATAATACTATCCACAATTTCTTCAATCCCGTGTCTAGCTGCTTTTTCACCAATTACTGTAATTGCAACATGAGTGAAATCTTTTTTTCTTGTAATTTTTTTAGCTGCATCTCTAATTGCTGCAGAAATTGTATCGCCAGTGCTTGTAAAAACAAAAACAGGTGAGGCGTTTCCACCTCCAGACCCTCCTGTTGATAAGTCAGTTGGACTAATGATTTGCAATGTAACTTTATAATTTGATTCTTCTGACCAGTCAACTCCTAGCCCTAATATAAATGAAATTTCGTTCAACTCTGTGTAATTACTACATCCTGAACTAAATAATAATAACGGAATAATTAATACAATCTTACGAATTCGATTCATTTTCTTCACCAATTTTATTTTTATGTTTTTTTCGTATTCGAGATGAATCCGGCACTAAATCCTCATTTGCAGTCTTTAATAATCTCTTAGGAATATGGATCAATGTATCTTCATTATCTCTAATTGATAATGGAGAAATTGGCATTAAATATGGCACTCCAAATGAATCAATCGTATTTAAATGAACTAACCAAAATAAAAACATTAATGCTATACCATATAACCCAGCAACTCCAGCACTTATTATAAATAAATATCTTACTAATCTAGCTGAAGCAGCGATACTATAATTTGGAATTGTAAAACTAGAAATTCCAGTGATCGAAACAACGATAATCATTGCGGTAGAAACGATACCTGCTTGTACAACCGCTTGACCAATTACTAGTGCACCTACGATTGCAACTGTTGAAGCAAGCACTCTTGGACTACGTATACTTGCCTCTCTTATAATCTCAAATGCAAATTCTAATAATAATAGCTCTACAATTGCTGGAAAGGGAACACTTTCCCTTTGAGCAGCAAGACTAACCATTAAAGGTGTCGGAATCATAGAAGGATGATGAGTAATTAAAGCAAGGAAACAAGCCGAAAATAGTAAAGAAATAAAAAAGGCTACTAACCGTAATAAACGTAAAGATGTACCAACAATATAACGCTGATTATAATCATCTGGTGACTGAAAAAACATTGGTAATGTCGCTGGTATAATAAGCCCTATTGGACTACCATCCACAAAAAGCCCAATTCTCCCTTCTAGTATGTTTGCTGCAATAACATCAGGTCTTTCAGTATCCAGAACTGTTGGAAATGGGCTATATGGTTTTGTTTCAATAAGCGATTCAATATTAATTGTTTCTAAAACGCCATTAATCTTAATATTTTCAACTTTTTCTTTGATTGATTTCAATAATTCTTCATCAACCTTGTCATCTAAATAGGAAATGACGACATTTGTATTTGTAATATCGCCCACCTTCAACATTTCCATTTTAAATTGAGTATTTCTAATTCGATAACGTAGTAGCGACATATTCGTTGCGATCGACTCAGTAAAACTATCCTTTGGACCACGTATAATCGTTTGCCCAGTAGACTCTGAAACCGAACGAAATTGCCCACCCTTCGTATCAATTAGTAATACTTTTTGCTGATGATCAAGAAAGATCGCAGTGTCACCATTTAACAGTGACATCATGATGTTATTCCATTCAGTTTCCGTTTTAACTTGTGGAACATCAAACGTATTATCTTTTAGTTCATTGAAAAAGTTAAGATCGCTTAATTGATCAACGTTTGTGTTTTTCCATTTATGAAGAATTGGATCAACGACAAATTGACTAATCGTGTCACCATTTGAGATACCTTGCAAATGGATTAGTGCCATTTTTCTTTTTTTGTTTTCTCCAACCTCAAACTCTCTAGTAATTAAATCCGCACAATATTGCAGTTCACTATTTATATTTTGTAAATTTTTTTGTAATTCGGATGATAAAACAACTTGAGCTTTAACTTTGTCTGATTGTCTACTTCTCTTTGGATAACCCAATCGCATACCAATCACCTATCAGTTTATTTATTACTATTTAAAATTTGTTAAATGTAGAAAAATTATGCTATTTATTACCATTTTTAATTCAAATGTTTCATTTAAATTGAAAACTCTCTTATTTCCTTCAAAATTTAGGAAACGTTTAAAAACAACAAAATTCATTTTTTTATTATGTTTTCTGATGTTTTTGAACATTTTTTTTAAAAAATTAGAGAGATTTTAATACATGAGTGGAAAAACGTTGATTTTATAAGGGATAAATAACCCAATTGACTGTCAATTAAATATTTCTAATAATCAGAATATAAGGTTAATTCCTTAAGATAAATTTGAAGGGGTGTATTGTATTTGAAGAGTAATTTAGTCATGCCACTCAAAGTTGTTTCTACTAGTTTTATAGCAGCTAGTTTGCTATTTTCTAGTCACACTTTTGCTTCGGTTGATTCTACTTCACAGAGTGGCATATCAAACGTTGAGCAATACTTGAAAAATTTAACAAAAGAGGATCGCAATCGAGTCCATAAAAATGTTGAAACAACGGACCAAGATAAATATTTATCACCTAAGCTCGATACGACTAGTAATAAACCTGTGAGCATCATCGTTCAATTTGCACAGGACCCGGCTAAAACGGATGTAAAGAAAAACGAAGAAAATGGCATAGCAGTTTCCCTAGACGATGCTAAAAACAAAGTAGAAAAATCTCATCAAAATTTTAAAAATAAAATCGGACAAGCAAAAAAAGCCATTCCAACCATTCAAATTCGTAAAGAGTACCGTCAAGCATTTAACGGTGTTGCGATGACTGTACCCGCTAATGAAGTACATACTATTCTCGCGATGGATGAAGTAAAAGCAATATTTGAAGATAAAATTATCCAAATAGATCCATCTCCATCCGAGACACAATCAAGTGAATCAATTAGTCATTCCCCTGCAGAAGATAGTACTGAAAATATTGGTGCAACAAAGCTTCATGAAGAAGGTATTACTGGTAAAGGTGTGAAGGTTGCTGTAATAGATACAGGAATTGATTATAACCATCCTGATTTAAAAGATGTTTATAAAGGCGGATATGATTTCGTAAATAACGATTCTGATCCAATGGAGACAACTTACGATGACTGGAAAAAATCTGGAGAACCTGAAACTAATGCGTTAGCTGGATCCACATACTATACTTCCCATGGAACCCATGTATCTGGAACGATTGCAGGTCAAGGTAAAAATAACACAGATTATGCAGTTACTGGAGTTGCACCTGGAGTTGACCTTTATGCATACAAAGTGCTTGGACCATATGGATCAGGAACTTCAAGTAACATCATCGCTGGCATCGATAAAGCAGTAGCAGACGGAATGGATGTTATTAATCTATCATTAGGTTCAAATTATAATGATCCACTTGATCCGAATGCAATCGCAATAAATAATGCTGTTTTAGCTGGAACGACTGCTGTTATTGCGGCTGGTAACTCTGGTAGTGATTTGTATTCACTTGGTTCACCTGGTACTTCTCCACTAGCTTTAACAGTTGGTGCAAGTGATTTTTCTATGACAATCCCTACAGCTACTGGTACTGTTAGTTCAAATGATAATCTATCACTCTCGAATTTAAGACTTCTAGCAAAAAGCTTTGATGACGACTTAAATACATTAAAAAATCAGTCTCTACCAATCGTATTTGTTGGGTTAGGAAATAGTGAAAGTGATTATAACGGCAAGGATGTAAATGGAAAAATCGCATTGATCGAACGTGGAATACTTTCTTTAAATGAAAAAGTAATGCTTGCTAAGAAACATGGTGCAAAAGCAGTTTTAATGTACAATAATAACCCAGAAGAAGGCCAAATTCCTCATTATCTTGGAAACGGCTTTGACTTTATCCCTTCATTTACGCTTACAAATGAACAAGGATTAAAAGTTGTCGATCAAGTAAAGCAAGGGAATGCGACATTTACTTTAAACTCTCTAAGTGAAATAAAAACTGGTGGAGATACATTAGCTGACTTTAGTTCGCGTGGTCCGTCAACTAGATTTTATGATATTAAGCCAGAAGTTACTGCACCAGGAGTTGCTGTATTCTCAAGTGTACCAGCTTATCAAAATGGACCAAATCATCTAACTGATTATACAAATGCATACATGAGTGCATCTGGAACATCAATGGCTACACCTCATGTTGCTGGAGCAGTAGCGCTTCTTCTTCAAAAACATCCAGAATACAAACCAGAAGATGTCAAAGCTGCTTTAATGAATACAGCAGATAAGCTACAAAAAGATTACAGTGTATTCGAAGTAGGTGCAGGAAGAATTGATGTTTACGAAGCAGTACATGCTAACTTGCATATTAAAGTGCTAGATAAAACAATCAGTACAAAAGATGGTAATGATATAACAATACCAGACGTTACAGGAGCTTTAAGCTTCGGTCCACAAGTTACTGAGGACAAAGAAAAAACAGACTCTCGAGTAGTTTCTATTTCGAATAATAGTAACAAAAAGAAAACATATAAAGTTCAAGTTAAGTTTAATCAAAATGTAAAAGGTGCTAAAGATGCTTTAGCTAATAATGTTACTTTAGATGTACCTGATTCAATTACACTTAATGCAAACAAAACAATAAAAATTAAACCAACGATTCACATCCCTGCTACTGCTGAATTTGGTAATTACGAAGGTTATATTTATATTACAGACAGTAGTAATCCTGATGAAGTTTATCAATTACCATTTGGCTTCAAGCACTTACAAGAAGGCATTAATCATATCAATGCATATGAAGACGCATTCACAACACGACGAGACTTAAATCATAGTTTCCCATCCGGAACAGGTATTGAATTTTCACTTAATAGTTCGATGGAAACGGTAGATCTTGTATTAAAAGATGCGAAAACTGGGAAAGAACTCGGACTAGTTGATGCATACGAAGGACTTTTCACAGAGGATACTCCTTTTGAAACTGAGTACGGATTTAATGGACTTTATAGTGCATTTACAGGTCATAAAGATCATCCAATTTCCTATTCAAAAAAACTTGCACCTCCAGGAAAATATGAATTGGAACTAATCGCAACTAACAGAGAAGGTAAAACATTTAAAAAGTCTGATATCTTTTATATTGAAAATACGAACCCTATCGTAAAAATGCAACAACCAGGTGGAGTATATGAAGTGACTGAAGACGGTATGACTGTAAAGGGTAACATCTTTGATCAACAAGTAGATATCATGAATCAAAACGGATTTAATTGGGATCAGTCTTCTAACATGGTTAACTTAATTAATAAAACAAAATACTCATCAACACCTTTAGCAATTGAAAAAAATGGTGACTTTGAATTTAATACTGGTCTAATAGACGGTAAAGATGTCACAAAAATCACTCTAGATGCCTATGACTATGCCGGGAATGGTATGCAAGATCATCCTAATTTC
The DNA here is from genome assembly GCF_002555445.1 of Bacillus sp. AFS017336. Taxonomy (NCBI): domain Bacteria; kingdom Bacillati; phylum Bacillota; class Bacilli; order Caryophanales; family Bacillaceae; genus Bacillus; species Bacillus sp. AFS017336. The sequence continues at coordinate 41,821 of NZ_NUCO01000021.1, read as the reverse complement.
TCATACACACTTGTAAAAAAAGGACTTCCATATGCAAAACTAGTAGCAAGCAAAAATGATGTAAAATACGGCGAAAATGTAACGCTATCACTTAGTGCACATAATATTAAAGATTTAACAGGAGGAGAATTTACTTTATCATTCCCTTCAACAACTTATGACATCGCAAATGTATCATTAAATAAGGATTTTACTAATTATGCTAAGTCACATGGTCTAAATGCTGACCTAAAAATAATTAACCAAACTACAAGTAATATCACACTTAATACACAATTAACTGGTGATTCAATCCAGCCAATTCAAACCGCTATGCCATTAATTGATATTACGTTTAAAGTGAAGGAAAAACCAAGCACATATATTAAATGGATTCAAAACATTGACATTACAAAATCAACAGCATTTTCTTTAAATCAAGCACCTACGACAATTCAAGGCTTTGGTCAAGGTATCAATATTGTACCAACTTACTCTCAGCTTGAAGGCGGTATTCTTGCAGATGGATTTTTAGATGATTGGGGTATTTGGTTAGACTACAAAAAGGACTTTTCTAAAGCTGGTATGAGTTTAAAATTAGTTTCAAAAAGTGGCAAGACATACACAGGAGAATTTAACAGCAGTGCACGCTACTTTGTTAAAAATCTTCCAGCATCAAATGAAGATTATGATTTAACAGTCAAAATTCCAGGACATTTCGACCGACATGTAACCATTAATGATTTATATGACATTACGAATGGCGATACTGTTGGACGCTTATCTTATATTTTGTACGCACCAGTAATGGGTGGAGATGTTAATAACGACGATGTAATCGATGTATTAGATGCGGATTATATTAAAACATATTGGGGTACTAACAAGCGCGCAGCTGATATCAATTTCGATGGAATCGTTGATGCAAAGGATATGAGCTTTGTTCAAAAGAATTATTTAACGCCAAACCCTGATCTTCAAGACGCTCCAAAAGGCAAAAAGAAAGTTAAAGGTGAAACTTTAGAGGATATTTTGAAGGATTTAGCTATTCAATAAACGATTCAAAAGATTAATAGAAAACGTCGGATCACTAGACCCGACGTTTTTTTATTATCCAGCTAATATGTCAACCTTCTTTTTCGCAGAGATGTTATTTTTTGTAATAAGACTTACAACGATCATAACAAGTGCATTAATAACAAGTGCAACAATCCCTACGTTTAGGTCTTTCATTAACTGTGGAAGGTGAGGAAAAGTTTGAGCGAATGTTTTTTCACCTAAATCAAATATTGAAACAATCGCCCCACCAAAGATAATCCCAGTAAAAGCACCGTATTTCGTTACAAAATTTTTCTTCATTAAGCTTAAGAAAAATGGTGGAGCAAGCTGCGTGATAAAATTATAAGCAACTATTGCAATACTAAATAACGAGTCTCCACCTTTAAATGTAAAATACACTCCTATTAGAGTAATGAACGGCACTAGAAATTTTATTAGTTTTGCAATCTGACTTTCTGATTTAGTAGGTACTATTACTTGATAAATATTTTTTACAAATAAGGTAGAGATTACCATTAAAATCATCGATGCGGGCACTAACGCTGCTAATACTCCTGTCCCTCCTATTAATCCTACAAACCAAGGATCAAAGTTCTTTTTTGAAAGAAGTAATAAAATTTTGTCACCGTCACTACCTTGTACACCTTTAATTTGTAAGATTGCTGCAAAGCCTACGAAAAACGCAAATAATAAGATTAATTGATACAGTGGCATAATGATTGCATTTTTTCTCAATACCTTTGCATTTTTCGCTGCAAAAATAGGTGGAAAAGAGTGTGGCCACATATACATCCCAATCCCACTTAATATAATAGTAGAAATATACCAGGTTAGATTCATACCATGTTTAGGAAGAATCGTAAAGTTAGGCTTTGCTTGTTCGATAGCCTGATACATTGGCTTAATACCACCATAAAAATGCAATGGAAAATAGATACCTAAAAATAGAATAATGGCAAGAATTAAAAAATCCTTTAAAACAGAAGTCCATGCAGAACCATGTATCCCTGATAGCATGACGAATAAAGTAACACCAAATGCGCCAAATATAATGGCCATTTTTGAAGAAATAACGCCATAAGAAGTAATTTCAACAATATAGCCTAAGCCTTTGAATTGTAGTACTAGGTAGCAAATTAAAGCGACGATTCCAACTATAGCTACAAGTACTCCAAGTATCGGACTGTCATATTTCTTAGCCATAAAATCTGACTGCGAAATGAGCTTATGTTTTTTGGAGTATTTCCAAATCTTAGGAAATGCCCAATAAGATATGATCGATGCGATACAACCGTAAGAAACGATACTAAAAATCGAACCTCCTTCACCATATGCCGAACCACTAGCGCCTAAAAAGGTAAAAGTGGTATACATTTCTCCAGCTGATAGTAAAAAGATGAAAAGCGTCCCCATTCCACGGCCACCAACAGACCATTGTTCTAAATCCATTTCTTTACCTTTTTTTGACCATAAGCCAATTACAATTGAAACAACAAAAAATAATAAAATAAAAAGTGTGCCGGTATTCATTATATTTCCTCCTCTTTATTAGCAGGATCAAATAAATAGATTAATCCTAAAAATGCAGTAGTTAGAAAAGACCACAGTACGATTGAGAAGTGAAAAAAAGGCATTCCAAGTACATAAGGTGTAACTTTATTCGAAAACAACGCACCTATTACAAAACCAATAATCGGAATAAAACCAAGTAAATAGATTTTCTTCATTCTCTACTCTCCTTAATATTAATTATTTAATATGTTAAAAGCTGCTTGAACAAAAATCTTTACTCCATCCTTTAAAGCTCTCTCATCAATATTAAATTTCGGATGATGATGTGGATACACTATGCCCTCTTCTTCATTTCTTACACCTACAAAAAAATAAGTCCCAGGAACTTCATTAAGGAATGCTGAAAAATCTTCACTACCCATTATTGGATTAATTAATATGCGGTTTTCTTCTCCAAATATTTCACAAACAGTTTTCTCTATTAAACTAGTTGTCTCATGATCATTAATGACCGGAGAATAACCGAAATGATATTCAATCTCATATTTTGCTCCATGAGCATTGGTGACTCCATTTACAACTTGCTCGATTAACTCCGGTATACGTTTTCTAACTTCAGGTTTAAAGCTACGAACAGAACCTCCGATTGTAACAAAGTTTGGAATGACGTTTACTGCTGTACCTCCGTTAAATTGTGTAACTGAAATGACAGCTGTATCAATTGGATCGATCTTCCTTGAGACAATATGCTGGATGTTTGTTACTACTTGAGTTCCGATTAGTATTGGATCAATTGTCTGGTTCGGCTGAGAAGCGTGACCACCTTCGCCAAAAATCGTAATTTTGAACATATCTGCACCAGCCATCATTGGGCCGTATTTCAAACCAATTTTACCGGTTTCCAAATTACTCATTAAATGCGCTCCGATAATCTGATCAACACCATTAAGCACTCCTGCATTCACCATCTCAATTGCACCACCAGGAGGTAATTCTTCTGCGTGTTGGAAAATAAATCGGATTTCACCTTTTATTTGATTTTTAAAGTTACATAGTAGTTTCGCAGCACCTAATAGCATTGCAGTATGTCCATCATGACCACATGCATGCATTATTCCATCATTTTTAGAACTAAATTTCATTATATTTTCTTCCTGTATCGGAAGTGCGTCCATGTCTGCTCGAATTGCCAGCACTTTCCCTGGGTAATCGCCTATTAATCTAGCAACAATACTAGTCTTAGTCGGTCTAGAAATTTCTAAGTTACCAAATGATTTTAGTTTGTCATACACAAATAGAGCAGTATTTTCCTCTTGAAAAGATACCTCAGGATTTTCATGTAAATATCTTCTCCATTCAATCACTTCATCATTTATCGAGCTAACTAATTCATCTAAATTTAATTCAGAAAAAATTTCGTACACGATCAATACACCTCCGAGATTTATTAAAATCATTTTAAGGAACATTTACGGTCTTTTTCCCTATATGTTGATTTTATTACTTGAAAACGGTTTCCACAATACTTTTTTGAAGAAAATTCTAAATATTATAAAAAATTAATCTAAAAAAATAAACATTCCAGTTTGAAATGTTTATTTAAAGCGATATATTTTACTAGGTCTTCCACGATAAGATAATGATTCCTCACCAATACATTCTAGTAATTCAACTTCACATAAATCCGCTACGATTCTCCTTGCATTTCTCTCTGTCATATTCAGTTGCTCCGCTAGGTTCTTTGTCGTAAAATCACTCCACCCCATTCTTTTTATAAGGTTTTCGATTTTATGAAATGTCTTCACGCTAATATTTCCTAACTTAAGTTTTTGCAACAATTCTTGATCATCTGTTCGGTAAGCATAAGAGATTTCTTCTTCACTACCAAATGACTCAATGATTTCACCATTACCTTGGACAATTAATATTTTTCGCTTATTCATCTCTTTTGACTGTTGAATTGATTCAATCGCATTTTTCTCTGCAGAAAAAACAGTCTCACCAAATCCAATACCTACCGAAACCTTCGAATCTGATTCTAACGATAACTGCTCAATCGTATTTTCTAACATTTTAATCTCTCGTTCAATTGCACCTCGAGAACTATAAATTAAATATTTACCGTACCCTTTTTCAATTAAAGAACCATTTAAACGCTCACAGAGTGTTAGAAGTACATTCTTGATACGTAGTTCGATGTGCTGTAAATGATACGGTGATTTTGATTTCTTTATAATACTCTCAAAATTTTCAATTTCAACGAATTCTACTGCAATTTGAGAGTCTTTAAAATAAAGACCTTTTACTTTTTCTCTTAATAGCTTTAATGTTTGCCGAATATCTACTCTACTAGTTGAAATCCATTCAACTGGAATTTCACGTTTTTTTAATTCCTGATAAATGTATGGAAAATTAGTCAAAACACCTTCTGTTTTATTTGATTCCCATAATTCAAGATGAAATTGTAAAATCCCCTCTAAATCAATCTCTTCTTCTTCCAACTTTTTTATATAAAGCTGCTCAAAAGGGGTATTCAACTGTAATAAAGCATCCTCTAAGAGATTAGAATATATTGGCATATCAACGCTTAATCGTCTAATTAACTTACCAGTAAAATACATAATATTTAGCAAACTTTTATAAACAGTAGCCTCAGTATGAGGAATATACAATAATTTTTCACTAGAATGTAGAAGTTTTTTTGCAATATTATATGGTAATTGCCCTGAAAACAGCCAGACATCAACATCTCGATCATGTTTCTTTACAATTTCTTTTGTCTCAACCGGCTCATCATATGCAAATGGGAAAAATTCAAATTCCTTTTCATATTCTTTAGAAAAACCTAAAATTCTTTCTAAAGACCACGCAGGGCCTACGAGTCCAATACGATACATTATTACACCCACCAATTACTCTATATTTATATAAACTATGTTTTTTTATATTTCTTGTACTTTATATGCTTATTAATAATCTTAACAGTATTTCCCTTTAAATTACCATGTTATTTACAATTAGTTAAACAAAAAAAAGACTTTTTCATCAAGAAGTGTTTCTTAATGGAAAGTCTCTTTAATTCTTTTAAAAATTTTCTATAATGGTTTCCTGATTGTTAAAATGAATTTAAATAATCCTTCATTTCATTAACTAACTCCTCAGGTGACTCATACATGCTCATATGCCCCGCACTGTTTAAAGTAGCAGTTTTTATATTTTCTTTTTTGACTGAAAAAGTTTTTTCTGGCGGAATGATTTGATCGTCTTTCCCAGCTAATAATAGAACTGGTAAATTCGTATCGTTAAGTACATGATTTCGATCTGGTCTGTCCTTCATGCTAATAAGTGCTTTAACCGTACCTTCGACTGAAGTTTTATAACCAATTTCCTTTGCTGATTCTATTTCTGAATTATTTTTTTGGATGTTGTTTGGAGAGAAAAGTTTTGGAATCAATCCATCCACTACATTTTTAACTCCTTCATTTTTTACTTTCTCAGCATTTGCCATTCTACCTTTTTTTGCTTCATCACTATCCGGATAAGCTGTAGAGTGAATTAATGAAAATCCATTTAAATACCGTTCATATCTTTCTGCAAATGCTAATGTAACATAGCCTCCCAAAGAGTGCCCAAACATCGTTACTTGGCTAATGTTTAATTGATCAAGTAGATCTTTCATTACATCTGCATAATCTTCAATTGAATGTTCTTCCTTTATAGAAGTAGACTCGCCATGCCCAGGTAAATCGATTGCGATTACTCGATAATTCTCTGCAAGCTTTGGTATTACTTTTTCCCAATATGCATGACTTCCCATAAAACCATGAATTAAAACAATTGTCTTACCTTTACCTTGATCCTTATACGCAATTGTTAAATTTTGAAGTTCTACTTTACTATTAATGATCATTCAACTCCATTCTAGTTTATTCGATAAATAGTAGACTATTTTCGTCTACCCTTTAATCACACTATAAATATAAATTACCATTATTTAAAAATATATACCAATTTATGTATTTTATATTTTTAATTTTCTATTGGGCAAATTGAATGATTATCATTTCTATGAAACTTTTATTAATTTGAATATTAACTATTGGATATTGGGCTTATTTTATTTGATTCCAGAATTTATTTGCTGATTTTTATACTATTTCAATGAGAATCAGTATTATTTCAACCGGTTGTGGCATTATATCAACGAGTTTTGGCATTATATCAACGGGTTTTGGTATTATATCAACGAGTTTTGGTATTATATCAACGGGTTTTGGTAATATATCAACGAAGTTCACAACTTTATCAATATTATTCAATTTATGTTCGCATTTTTCAATCTTCAGTCCTGGCTAGTTCAACGATCACATCTGTCAAAAAAATTATGAACGAAAACCAGCCTTTTATGCACAAAAATAGCTGCTTTATGAATAAAGTCCATATTTTGTTCGTATTTCTAAGCAAAAAAAGATGTCTCACAATAACTTGAGACATCTCCTTATAATATAGAACTTATCGATCCTCTGTTTTAAATACCGAATCATTTCGTTGAATAGTACGATTCTGATTTTTATTAATAAATAGATACGCTACAGATAGTACAATTAACCATGGTATACCGAATTGAAGCATAATTTTAAAGCCAGTAAACCACGAAGTAATTGTTAATCCTACTAATAAAATTGCTCCTAAAATTGTGAAATAAGGGAATCCAATCATTTTTACTGGTAATTTTCTACCGCCTGACTTTTCCCATTTCTTTCTAAAAAATAGATGAGATATAAAGATTGTCATCCATGTAAACATGGCACCAAACATTGATATTCCCATCATAAAAGCATAAGAAGAATCTGGAAGAACGGCATTGACAATAGCAGCAACAATAATACCGATCGTTGAAACTGAAAGCGCGCTTACTGGAACACCTTTTTTACTGACTTTCCCTAAAATCTTCGGAGCATGATTGCTTTTTGAAAGTGAATACACCATTCTTGTCGAAGCATATAATTGACTATTCATCGCAGATAAAGCAGCAGTCAATATAATAAAATTCATAACGCCAGATGCAAAAGGAATGTTTAATATTTCCATTACTTTTACGAATGGACTTTCATCAACTCCTGCCGATTTCCATGGAACGATGATCAACATAATACCGATCGTTAATACATAAAAAATCGATAAACGAAAAACTGTTGCTTTGAGCGCTTTTGGAACAGCAATATCGGGTTCTTTCGCTTCACCCGCTGTAACCGCTATCATTTCTGTTCCTAGAAAACTAAATAATGATATAAAAACAGCTACCCACATGCCCCACCAACCAAAAGGCATAAATCCTCCATCATTGGTCAAGTTCTCTACACCTATATTTCCGTGGTTAGATGACCCAAATAAAACATACGATCCAAGTAGGATAAATCCAACAATTGCACTTACTTTAATCATTGAAAACCAATACTCAAATGTTGCAAATGTATTAACACTTGTAGCGTTTATATAAATTAAAACTGCTGCAAAAAACGTAATCCAAACTATCCCTGGTACAGTTGGAAACCAATATTTCATATAGACTGCAATTGCACTTACTTCTACTCCAACTGCAAGTACTTGTGCAACCCAATATGAATAGCGGACAAGATAACCAGCCATAGGATGAATATATTTTTCGGCAATAGTTCCAAACGAGCCACTTGTAGGATGTGCAACAGTCATCTCAGCTAAACACCCCATTAGTAGTAAAACGATGAACGCACCTACTGCATAACTTAGTAATACGCTCGGTCCAGCAGTTTTTATTGCAAGTCCACTTCCAAGGAATAAACCTGTCCCGATCGCACACCCCATTGCAATCATCGTCAGTTGACTTGTTTTCAACTCCCTTTTTAAGCCTTTTTCTTGCTCGTTTTCAATTTTATAATTAGTGGTGGATTTCTTCATGATCTCATCCCCTTGTCCCCTTCGATAGCCAACTAAGCTTATGCCACAACTTCACGTTCATTTTTAAATTTTTCATACTGCTTTTCAATCATGATTTTCTTAAGTGTTTGCACAACTTCCCAAACTTCCTCGTAAGAAGTGTAAAGTGCTACAGGTGCAAGACGGATAATATTCGGTGCTCTAAAGTCTGGGATAATCCCATTTTCTTTCAGCGATTTACAAATTCGTGCTGCTTCTTCATGCTCCAGACTTACATGCCCTCCTCGACGTGCATCCTCTCTAGGTGACCCAATGAAAAATCCCATGTCAGGTAATTCTTTTTCAATACAATCCATTAAAAATTGATTTATACGAAGTGATTTTTCGCGAATCGCATTAATTCCAGCTTCTGTAAAAATCTCCAATGAACCAATTAATGGTGCACAGCTTAATACATGAGGTGTACCGATTTGATAAGCTCCAGCCGTTTCAGCAGGTGTTAGAGTGTGTTCCATATCAAATTGCTTATCTTTTCTTGAACTAAACCAACCTGCAAGTCCAGGCATTGCTCCAAAATGTTTACGATTAACAAATAAGCCACCTACTCCACCTGGTCCGCCATTTAAGTGCTTATAATTACACCAATATGCAAAATCAACATCCCACTCACTAAATGAATGTGGAATTGATCCAACTGAATGACATCCATCAAAGCCAATTAAAATTCCTCGTTTATGAGCTTCTTCCGTTAAACGCTTCATATCTAAAATTTGACCACTTCGATATAAAACTGTCGGTAAAATAATCAAAGCGATTTCATCCGTCATTGCATTAATAATATCGTTCTCTTCTAAATAACGGCCATCTCTACTCTTTACACAAACAAGATCATTTTCAGGATCTAATCCATGAACACGTAGTTGACTTTGAAGAGCATAAATATCGGAAGGGAATGTAAGCTCATCTGCTAAAATCTTTTTTCGATTACCATTTGGTTGAAAAAATGTGGCAACTAACTGATGTAAGTTAACTGTTGTGGAACCTGTTACAATTACTTCCTCAGCAGAAGCACCCACTAATGGAGCCAATTTCTCTCCTAATTTTTCGGCCATGAAAAACCAAGGATGATTTCCATTCGTCCAACCATCTATTCCGTAATTCTTCCAATCATCTAAAGATTCTAGTAAAGTGCGCTCAGCCCTTTTAGAAAGAAGTCCTAATGAATTACCATCCATATAGATTGAACCAGGTTTTAAGTAAAATTCATCTCTAAACTTTCTAAGTGAATCAACACTGTCCATTTTTTTTGCGTAATCTAATGTATCATCTATAACTTTCGTATCCATTTTGCTCCTCCTCTATCAATCTACTATTTATGAAAAAATCATATCAAAATAAACGACACTATGTCAATGACATGATGTCATATTTTCAGATAATAAAAACGATTCAAATATTAAAGATGATAATTACTAGCTTTTAAAGTTCAGTTTTTTCTTACATTTCTTCCATTTTTTTAAATTTACCTATATGCTAGAAGTAATATATCTTGGAGGATTGTAAGTATGAGTAATGACAAAGTAGAATCTAAGCGTCAATTACGTTCATTAATGACAAGACAGAAACTTTTAGAAGCTGCTAATGAGGTATTTCTTGAAGAAGGATTTCAAAAAGCTACTATTACACAAATGATAAAAAGAGCTGATATCGGATATGGAACAGCGTATGTACACTTTAAAGGTAAGGAAGACCTTTTGATTGTATTAATGGAAAGCGTCATGGAAAGATTTTATACAATTGCTGAAACTTCTTTTTTTCCAGAAACGAAAGAATCAGCAGAATCGCTCATATATAAACAGGCTACTTTATTTCTAAAAATGGCAGAAGATGAGCGAAATATGATGCAAATTTTCGAACAAGCTATTGGAATATCTGATGTAATCTCTGACAAATGGAAAATGATCCGTGAAAAATTTATTAATCGCATATCATTAGATATTTCTTACGCGCAAGAAAAAGGGTTAGCAAGAAAAGAGTTAAACCCTGAACTTGTCGCAAGAGCTTGGTTTTTTACAAATGAGATGTACTTGTGGGAAATCGTTCGAAATGAGCAGCATTATTCGATAGATGAAATTGCAAAAACAATCACATCACTATATACTACTGGTCTTTATTAGTAGTGGCTGTCTTTAAAGTTTGAGACAGCTTTTTTTGTTTGGTGTGCAAAGAAGGTAACAGCTCTTTTCTCAGTGTCGGATTAACAGAAATACGAACAAATTATGTATTTTGTTGATAAAGCTGTGAACTTTATTGATATAGTAGCTAATTTTGTTGATTTATAACCGATTTTTGTTGATATTGTTTGAACAGCACAAAAAACCCCGCAAGGAAGCCGAACCTCCTCGCAGGTTTTTACCATAAACGAGAAACTATTTCGATTTAGCGCTACAATACGTATCTCTTAATATAAACTTTTGAACTTTACCAGAAGCATTACGAGGAAGTTGATTAATAAATTCTACTTGTCTAGGAATTTTATAACCTGCTACTCGCTCACGGCAAAAAGCTTGAATTTCTTCAAGAGATAAATGATGGTTTGGTTTTAAAACGACAATGGCTGTTACGACCTCCCCCCATTTTGAATCTGGAGTGCCTATTACTGCCGCTTCTAAAATAGCATCATGTTCGTATAAAACATTTTCAATTTCAACCGAATAGATATTTTCTCCACCTGAAATTAACATGTCTTTACTACGGTCCACTAACGTAAGGTATCCTTCTTCATCAACAACAGCTAAATCTCCAGTGTACAGCCAACCATCTTTAATCGTTTCTGCTGTTTCTTTTGGCTTTTTATAGTATTCCTTCATAATTGTTTCACCTTTTAAGATCAATTCGCCAACTTCACCAGGTACAACTTCCTCATCCTTTTTATTAACTACTTTAATGACTGTATAAGGAAAAGGTGTTTTTCCTGTTTTACCAAAGTGTTGCTCATGATCATCAGGAGAAAGATAAAAACCTGTAGGACCTCCTTCTGTTAGTCCACATAAACTAAAAAATTGATTTGTATTAAATAATTTCATACTTTTCATTAAAATTTCTGGTGGCATTGGGGCTGCACCGTATGCGCATCTTTTAACGGATGATAGATCATATGATTTCGCATTTGGAACTTGTTGCAAGTAGTTATACATTGTAGGGACACCGAAGAATAAAGTAATTTTGTATTTTTCTATATCTTTTAAAACATTTTCTGGGTTAAATTCTCGATGAACAATATTTGTCATACCTAAATAGATACCTGGTAAAAGGAAGATTACAAGTTGAGCACAGTGGAATAATGGAGCAACATGCAAAAATCGATCATCGCAGCTCTGTCCCATTATTGCACTAAAACCATTTATTAATTTTTCAATTCTTTTATAGTCGAAAAGTGCACCTTTTGGCTGACCTGTTGTTCCAGAAGTATAAAGTAAATGAAAATCATCTTCGCCTGAAATCTCGACTTGTGGATCACCATCAATTGATGTCATAACCTCAAAAAAGTTTAAACAATTCGGCGATGAGCTTATTGGAGCAGTAATTATGTTTCTTACTTTAGTTGCTGATTTTGAAGCAGTTAAAACGACTTGTTCTAGTTCGGCATCACAAATTACCACTACACTATCCGACTGTTCCAAAATATATTCAACTTCACGAGATACGAGTCTGAAATTAACAGGAACAACAACCGCACCTATTTTTACTCCAGCAAAGTAACTAATCGCAAAGAAGTCTGAATTTGCCATCATAAGTGCTAGTTTCTCACCTTTTTTTAAGCCTAGTTTCTGTAAACCCCATGCAAAACGATTAACAATTTTATTGAATTCCTTATATGTGTATGTACGGTCTTGATAGACTAATGCTAATTTATCTGGGTGTCTCTGTGCGTTTAACGATAATACGTTTCCGATACTCATTTACTTACCCCCGTTTATAATAATTTAGAATTTAATCAATGGACCTTAAACCTCTTATTATAAGTGAATCATAGTTGTAAAGGGACTTAAAATACTGAATTTTCAATTTATTAAACAGATAGTTTCTCTACCATTCAATACATTCCTTCACTCCATCTCTTTTAGTTTCTTTATGTATTCTAGGTTGATCATTCTCTCTCCTTTATACAGGGGAATTATTATGGAGTGTTGATAGTTATATTTGCAAGATGATTTGATTTTAATTAAAATAGGGCAATCAAGAAAAAGCCATTCTCAGGTGAGGATGACTTTAAAATAATTAAGAAGCTATGTCGAAGTAATTACTGCTAAAAAAATTTCCTCTTATTGAGTAACTAAATTCCCTCCGTTTTGGACAACTACATGAACTTTAAAATCTAATGTTAAATTTGGATAGTATTTTGTACGCCAATGATTTAGCTCATTTCTAGAAAGTTTATTTCTAAAAAACTGTCCCAGCCCTAAAATATCAGATTCATTTTCCTGTAATTTAGTAAACATTTTATTAAATCGTTCGGTTAAAACTTTCTCCATATCTTTTCGAATTGAATTTGCAGATACATGATCTTTAATTTCAAGTATACTCACCTTTAGATTAATCTTACTCTCCAAATAAGGCCTGTGATTCCTAAATTTACTATCATGCTTCATCGTATTAGTTAAAATCAATACACTTCCATCATCAGTGATTTCAACTTTTCCTGTCGTACTTTCATCATTAAATGCATTAAATAAAAGTGTTTCATCTGGAGTAATTTGGTCTATCATTTTTCCATTTTTAATGACTGCTGCACCATTAATTTCAATTAACGTTGTTTTGCCAACTCTTAAAATTGGAATGGCAACATCTTGTGTGGTAGTATGAAAACTTCGGTAAGTCTTCCATACGCTAGTTAGTGCAATTTGAGGGGTCCACCCAGCACTTTTTTCAAAATAATCCAAAAGAGCAGTTCCACCTGGTTCTGATGATTCTTTCATTTTTGAAAAAAACGTACCAATATCATCTTCACTAATTGCAACTAACGTTTTTGGCGATACATCTCTCGATCTTACAAAACCCGAAATAATATCCTTCATCCCTTTTTCCGCTAATTCCCTATCAATAACGATTACCTTTAAATGGAGTAGGTCAACACTACTTTCCATATTCGTACTTATATTATCTATTGCGTGTGTAATTGTTTTACCTTCTCCAATGACTACTTTCGTTTTCATAGTATCTTGATATGGTTGTGGAATTTGGAGGTATACCATATAATTATTGCTCTTTTTAGAAATGCCTAAAATAACAGGCAGTACTCTATGATTAATGTCTTTATTATCCCAACAAGCACTAAGTGTTAAGATGAATAGTACTAAACATATTAATTTAGCAGACTGTTTAAATCTTTCCAATATTTCCTTCCCTCCATAACCGTTTACCACAAAAATAGACTGAAATTGGGACCGCAATCATGACAAAAAATCTTAAAAAGGAGTTCCATACAAAAAGTTTTTCAATTGTATCCCAATCTGGGATCAATAAACAAATGATAAAATTAAAGATCGTAATTGAAAGAATAAAATATATAGGTTTAATTGACGGAAAGCATGTATTGAAGATTCTAACTGTATTCCATAGAAATAAGGAGATAAATAGCATAGTAAAAGTTATCAAGCTCAACAAGAAAAAAGAAGTAACTCGATCAAACATTAACCAATTCAATTCCACTGTATCCAATGCCATTATTAATGGATACATTAAAGTGGAAGCAGTATTTTGTCCAAATGTAAGAAGTGGAATATAAACTGCAAGGATGTAACAAGGTATAAGGATTATGGCCCCTAGGAATATTTTTTTACGTTGAAAGGTTAAAAATGGTTGAATAAAACCTAAAAACAAAAAGCTTCCGCCAATCGCAAAAAAGCTAACATAAAATGATGAATTAGTAAAAAATGATAATTGTTTATTCATAATTGGGAAAGCATAGTGCCAATCAGTATTTTGAAAAGAGCTACTGAAAATTAGAATGATTAGCGGAAAAAATAAACAAGCAATTAAAACGCCGGTTCTGAAAATAACTTCTACCCCTTTAGACGCTAAATATGCCGATACTAAAAACAATAAAGTCAAAATTGACCATAATGGAGTTTTCGATAAAAACGTTATTAATATGATTTCAGAATAAGCACGAACAGTAATGATACTAATCGCGATAAAAAAAACAGTAATTGGCAACAAAAATAGTACAGCAACACCCTTACCTACACCAAGATAGATCGAAATTATGTCCTTGTTTGGACAGTAATTAAGACCTTTCGTATATACGGTAATAATAATAAAATGGATAATCAGCCCTACGACTATTAACATCCAGTGACCTTCATTACTGCTTGCAATTATATTTCTTGGATACAAAAAGAAAATAAGACTTAGATGAGTCATAATATACATAACGACCACTTGCCAACTTCTATCCATTTTAATTTTCTTCCTTTGCCGAATTTATAGAAAGATATGGGATCCCGAATGTACTAATTCCAGATAAGTAAGTGCAAACCAACACAATACCTGCCATAATGCCCAATATACCGTAGAAAGCCGCTAAAATGGCTACTACATACTTAAACAATCGGATCGAATAAGAATTTTGAAATCCAACGATCGTAGAGTTGGCAATCGTTGTAGCTGCAAGAATAATAATTAAGAGATTACTTACTAGTTTCGCTTCTACAACAGCTTGTCCGATTATAATCCCTCCAACCATTGTGATCGTTGGCCCTACACTCTTTGGTAATCGTATACTGGCCTCAATAATTAATTCTAGTATAATGAGCATTAATATAATTTCAACTAGTGCTGGATATGGGACACCATTCCTACTTTGAGCTATGGATAAAGCAATCTCAATTCTTAACACTTCTGGATTAACGGCTACTAAAGCCACGTAAAGGGCTGGTAAAATAAGTGCTAATAAAAAACCGATTATTCTTAAAGAACGCATTGTGATTGTTAGAGGAATTGGATAATTCCGATCATTTTCAAGTGCAAACATATCCCAAAATAATCCTGGAAGCACTAGTGCTAATGCTATTCTATCTACAAATACAATTACCCTTCCTTTTAACAAGGCATTTGTAGCCTCTTGGGGTAATTCAGTTGAGTTAAATTTTGAGACAGCTATCCAAGGAGAGAAACCTAGCATTTTTGAAAAATCTTGGAGATTGTTAATATCAATACTAAGATTCTTCTCAATCTGTTTCTCAAAATTATTAAAAATTGCCATACTAGCATTATTTTCAAAATATAAAACTGATAGATTCCTCTTCCTCTTTGTTCCAACAGAATACGATTTAGTATGCAATTTCTCTGAAGAAATTTGTTTCCGTACAATCCCAATATTTGTATTAATATCTTCCGTGAATGAATTTAATGGTCCTTGAATGACATTTTCATTTGTTGGTAAACTTACTGCACGATTTAGAGATTGTGAGACTGGTTCTACAATTACATATTTATTGATTTCTGTTTGGAGAAGTATTAGTAAATTCCCTTCTACTAATGCTGAAATTGCTTCATTCAAATTATTTTCCTTTACTAACCCAATCCAATGCATTAATTGATCAAATGTCTTTTCAATCAGAAAAATAGATTCTATTTTATTTTGAATTGCTTCTAATGTTTTTGGAATGTCAACTAGACTTTTAAAACCTAACAGGACAACCGGTGCATTAACAAAATGCTCTTTCAAAATAAAGAAATCATCATCATTTTTAAAATGATTTTTAATTTCCTCTACTATTGATTGCATACCTTAGTTTCCTCCTAAAAAGCACATATTTATAAATTTTCCCTTTATGCTATTTTTATTCTTTATATACATTTTCTGGAAAACTAAAGTTTTAATCTTGGAACATGATCATTTCAAAAAATAAAGAAAACTCGCCGATTGGCGAGCCTTTAGGCGAAGACAGAGGGGTAGTTGCACTTATACTTATACCTAAAATTGGCATCTACGTCGACTGATCCTCACCGCTGCCAATTTATACTTTCTTAATGTGCAAAAAAACCACTCTAAGTGGTTTTTTAATCGCGCATAGCCCCTGCCTCGCGAGAAGTCATTGCTCCTTGTCCATTGGCTACATCAGTTTGAATTTGTTGTTTTACTTTTTTTGGATTAGTTCCTGATTGCATATTAGAACCCATATTTTGCTTACCTTGTTGATTTTTTGGCATAATACCCCTCCTAATAATACTGTTATAACAATTTTATTATTTGCAAAAAGGATCAGTGTATCCCGAGAATTTTATGTAATTTCATATTAAGATTCAAAGGTCTTTCTTATTCGGATTAAGATTATAATGATCAGAAACTTTTAAAAATAAATACAAAATAGTTTGACTATTCAGATTTACAGAACTATAATCATATTAAACTAACTACCGGTAGTTAATAAATAATAAACTTAAAAATTAGGAGATGATTTTTTATGAAATATCCACTTTCACCTGATGTAAAACCTGAATTTTGTACAACTGGAACGTTTATGCGATTACCATCTGCACGAGAAAATGCAAAAATTGCAATTGTCGGTATGCCATTTGATACTGCGGCTTCATTCCGCGTTGGTGCACGTTTTGCTCCTCAGGCAATCCGTCAATCTTCTATGACACTATTCCCATATCACCCAATTCATAAGGTGTACCCTTTTGACGACAGTAATGCGATCGATATTGGAGATGTGTCCGTCATTCCTCATAATATTCATCGAAGCTATAAAATAATGGAAGACGCAATGTTTGAATTGATGGATAATAACATTATTCCAATTGGTTTAGGTGGGGACCACTCGATCACTTTAGCGAATTTAAGAGCTGCTGCTAAGAAATATGGTCCAGTTGCAATGATTCATTTTGATTCTCATACGGACACATGGGATACATATTACGACGAAAAATATTGGCATGGTTCACCTTTCATTCGTGCTCACGAAGAAGGACTTTTAATACCAAATAAAGTTTTCCAATTAGGTATTCGAGGTACATTAAACCATCCTGGAGATATAGATGCTAGCCATGAGCTTGGTTACAATGTAATTACAACTCCTGAAATGTATGAACGTGGATTTGAGGATATTTTAAAAGAAATAAAAGAAGTAATTGGTGATACACCATGTTTCTTAACATTTGATATTGATTTTGTTGATCCTTCTTGTGCACCTGGGACTGGGACTCTTGAAGTAGGTGGCTACAATAGTATGGAAACATTAAAAATGATTCGTTCGTTAACTGACTTTAATTTTATTGGTTTTGATGTTGTTGAAGTACTTCCATCATATGACCCAACTCAAATTACATCACTTTTAGCTGCAACACTTGTTCATGAATTTGCTAGTTTAGCAACATTGAAAATCAATAAAGAAAAACTGAAGTAAAAATAACTATATCATCGGAAAGAGTTGATAAATTGAATGAATAAGCCTCCTATATTAAATCGTTCATTATCATTAGGGCATGTTATTTTATTCGGACTATCATTTATGGCACCCATCACAGTATTTACAACTTATGGTATCGCAATTAAAACAACAAATGGAATGATACCTACAGCATACATTATTTCACTAGTTGTTATGTTATTTACCGCGTATAGCTACGGAAAAATGGTGAAAGAATTTCCAACGACAGGCTCGGCTTATACTTATGTCCAAAAAGGAATCAATTCATCAATGGGTTTTCTTGTAGGTTGGGTTATTTTATTAGATTATTTGCTTAGCCCGATGATTAGTGCATTATTATTTGGGATTTTTATTCACGCGTATTTACCAATCATTCCAGTATCAGTTTGTATTATTACATTTGTCGTCATCATTACATTCATTAATATTTTGGGAATTAAGTTTGCTACAAATGTAAGCGCTATATTACTAGCGTTACAGATACTTTTTATCGTTGTATTCTGTCTTTTTAGCATAAAAGGCTTAATGGCTGGGAAAGGAACTGGACATATTTTATCAACTACTCCTTTCTTTGATCCTAAAGTTCATTTTTCAAATATCTTATCAATTGTTCCATTGTTATGTTTTAGTTTCCTTGGCTTTGATGCAGTAACGACATTGGCTGAAGAAACAAAAAATCCGAAAAAAACATTACCAAAAGCGATTTATTTAATTACAATCATTGGTGGAATTTTATTTGTTGCATCCACTTATTTCACACAAGCTATTTTTCCAAATTTCTCATCCTTTAAAGATTCAGACTCTGCAGCAGTAGAAATATTTATTTATGCTGGTGGGAATTTCTTAAATGCATTTTTCCTAAGTGTAACAGTTGTCGCAGCTATTGCTTCAGCAGTAGCCTCTGGTGGAAGCGGTGCTAGAGTTTTATATGCAATGGGTAGAGAGAATATCCTCCCTACTCGCATATTTGGCTATGTATCTCCAAAATTTAGAACACCTATTTTTAACATTATTTTAATAGGATTTATTGCATTAACAGCCCTTTTCTTAGATTTAGATACAGCTGCTGCGTTTATAAACTTTGGAGCATTATTTGCATTTACATTTGTTAATATCTCGGTAATGTTTCATTTTATCGTGAGAAAAAAACAACGGAGTATAAAGGCAATCATTTCTTTTGGAGTGATCCCTTTCATAGGTGCTATTGTAACTGCAATATTCTGGACAAAACTAGATGTGCATTCAATGGTATTAGGTTCAATCTGGTTAGTTGTCGGTCTTGTTTACTTGCTCTATTTAACGAAATTTTTCAGACAACGCCCTCCTGAATTTGACTTTAATGAAGCAAATTTAGAAGTACAAATATAAAATTACTGGTGAAGGAGATTAGTATGAAAGCTGATATTGTTCTGTCGAGTAACGCTGTTTTTACTGGCAATGATCAAAAACCGCAAAAACTCTCAATCGCAATTTTAGAAAATCGTATAATTGCTGTTTCACCGATTGAAGAAATTGAATCGTTAATTGGTGAAAATACAATTGTCCAACACTTCGGTGATCAAATGATTATGCCTGGTTTCCACGATTTCCATGTCCATGCAATGATGGGGAGCCTCTCTTTAGAATGTGCAAATCTCTTTTCTGCTCGATCTGAAAATGAAGCTATAAAAATAGTACAGGAGTATGCACAGACTATACCTGAAAATGAGTGGATTATCGGTTTCATGTGGGACTCAAGCTATTGGGACAATAAAAAATTCCCAACTCGTTTCTCTCTTGATGAAGTATTTCCAAATCGCCCTGTTGTTTTATTTCACGCAGAAGGACATTATACATGGGTTAATTCGAAAGCATTGCAAATTGCTAATATAAACAGTCAAACTAAAAATCCACCTAACGGCTTGATTGAAAAAGATCAAAATGGTGAACCGACAGGAATTTTGATTGAAGAAGCATCAGCACTCATTACTAAATTTGCTTACGATTTTTCCAAGTTGAAAAAAAGAGATTTATTTGAAAATTTTTTAGTTGAAGCAGGTAAAAATGGAGTTACATCGATAAACAATTTATACGGAACTGAAACATTAAGCGGATTAGATGACTTCGAGGTATTTAGAGAATTTGAGAACGAAGAAGCACTTTCAGTAAGAATGCATCTCTACCCTGCCTTAAATGGTGATATGGATGAAGCTTTAAGTTTAAGAGATAAATATCGCTCTGATAAACTACGTGTTTCTGGTTTAAAGCAATTTATCGATGGTGTAGTAACAAGTCGTACTGCTTATATGCTTGAGCCGTACTCTGATGCTCCTGATACCTTTGGCTTACCAGCCCATTCACCTGAGGAATTAAAAAATTGGGTAATTGAAGCAGACCGATATGGCTTTAGCATTCGTTTCCACGCAATTGGTGATGCAGCAATTCGCTTAGCGCTTGATTCATATGAAAATGTACAAAAAGTAAACGGAAAAAGAGATTCACGCCATTCGGTAGAACATATCGAAGTAATTCACCCAAATGATATCTCTCGATTTGCTTCTTTAGGCGTGATGGCTTCGATGCAACCAGACCATTTTGCATTATCAGAAAGATCGACCTATACTGAACGAATTGGTAGTGAACGTGAAAAATATGTGTTTGTCATCAACTCTTTAAAAAATGCTGGCGCAAAGCTTGCTTTCGGAACAGATTTTCCGATTGATTCTTTAAATCCGATGCTTCAAATTTACCGAGCGATTACTCGTATCGACAGTAGTGGCAAGGAAGTTTGGAATCCTGAAGAAAGAATCTCGCTCACTGATGCACTAAAAGCCTATACACTTGGCCCTGCTTTTGGCACTTTTAGAGAACATGAACTTGGTACACTTGAGGAAGGTAAACTTGCTGATCTCGTTGTATTAGACCGAAATCTGTTCGAAGTTCATCCAGAAGAAATCAAAGATGCTTCCGTTCTACTGACGATTTGTGACGGAAAGATTGTTTACTCTAAGCAAAAGGCCTATTCAAAAAATTAGTAAAAACAAAAGCTCTGCCATCTTGAAGCAGAGCTTTTTTGCATTAAATATCAACATTATTTAGACTTAACTGTGATTCCAGTTTATAATCTAGCTAACAACAGTTAGTTACGGAGGATGAATATGACAAAGGATAAGATTATTGCAGCAGCACTCGCCTTATTTTCCAAAAATGGCTATGAAGGCACAAGTTTGACTGAAATTGCAAAAGCAGTTGGCATCCAAAAGCCATCAATTTATAATCATTTTAAAAGTAAAGAAGAAATCTTTCTCACCATTTATGAAAATATTTTATGGCTTCATGTAAAAAAAGTAGAAGAGTTGATGGAAAACATAAATGAATTATCAGCAAAGGAACAACTTTATCAAATACTTAATGTAACATTTAAATATTATATTGAGTTTGAAGAACAGTCTACTTTCCTAAATCGAGCTGTCTTTTTTTCACCTGAATCTTTAAAAGAACAATTACATACTCAATTCATGCAATCTGAAGAAGCAATGTCCACAATTTTAAGATCAGTGATCGATCAAGGGATTAAAGATGGAGAAATTCGCGTTGGTAATGTTGAAGATTTCGTCATGTCTTTTTACTGTTTAATTGATGGGATCTTTATTGAACTGTCTTATTATGGAGCTGAAAAAATGAAGCCAAGAATATCGAATATATGGAGAAATTTTTGGTACGGCTATAAAAATGACCAATAAAAAAAGGCGTTCGAAGACTCGAATGCCTTTTTTACTTTTATTACTGATTTGAATTCAATTCAGCTTTAAATTGATGTACGATATCATCTGAGGCAGGTGCAGCAGGCTTGTAAAACCCTTTTTGAAGTGCATAATTGTACAATGCACGTTGACGTGCTTCATCTTGATTGCGTAATTGAATTAATGTTTGTCTTAATTCTGTATTATTAGATTCATTAATGTATCCAGCGTAAGCAGTTAAACTAGCGTTTAGTCCAGCTAAATAATCATTTACCATATCTTTATCTTGAAACATAGTTGTACCTCCTTATCCTAAAAAATTTAAAAGTTGTTGTCTAGATTGCTGTGCTGATTGTGCATCTCTTTGTAATAATGCTTTTAATTCAGGATCAGAGCAATTTTGAGCATACGACTCTAATTTATTAGCAATCGTACTATGCCCTCCTATGATATGACGCAGATTTTCTAATTCAAGTTCTGTTAATGAATTGCTCATATTTAATCTCTCCTTTCGATCAAAAAACTACCTTATTAATTTTCCTAAATTCTGTAAAAAAATACATTAAAAATATCAGGTTTCATCGTAAGTTTGATTAACTACTGTTTATTCATTACCTACTATTGCTGAGCTTTCGCTTAGAAAATTGCATTTCCTCGCATCTCCCAAGTAAGGGACTTTTCTTCAATTTGAAACTTACAAATAAAAAAAGGGCATCCTTTTCGGATACCCTCTTAAAAATTCTTATCAGAAATTATAACTCACTACTAAAGTCAGCTTCTTCTAGTTTAACCATTTTAGTTCGCTTAATTACCTTATAGCCTATATAACCAATTATAAATAATGGTAATCCGATGTAGGATACTGAAACTCCATACCAGTCAATTTTCCCGCCAGTAAATGCTTCGTAGTTCGTACCTAACATTGCTACTAAACATAATACTGTCGCTAAAATTGGACCAAGTGGGAACCATTTCGCTAAATAAGGTAAATCCTTTAATTTTCTTCCTTGGGCAATATAAGCTTTACGGAAGCGGTAATGTGTAATAGAAATACCTAGCCAAGAAATATATCCCGCTAATCCTGCTGCATTTAACAACCAAGAATATACCGTTCCATCACCAAATAATGAAGTTAAGAAACAAATCATACCAATCAAAGTTGTCGCAATTAAGGCAGCAACAGGAACTCCACCTTTATTTACTTTTCGTAAGAATTTTGGTGCTTTTCCTTCTTCAGCTAATACCCATAATACACGAGAACCAACATATAAACTTGAATTTCCCGCAGATAAAACTGAAGTTAAAATTACTGTATTCATCGCAGCCGCTGCAAACGCAAGTCCAGCATGTTTAAATACTAATGTGAATGGACTAATTGCAATAGCATCTACATCTCCACCTAATAAATTGGGATCGTTATAGCTTATTAAACAACCAATTACAAAAATCGCTAATACATAAAATAATAAGATACGCCAAAAGATTTGCTTAATTGCTTTAGGAATATTCTTTTGAGGATTTTCACTTTCACCAGCAGTTACCCCAACCATTTCGGTTCCTTGGAAAGCAAATCCTACAACCATAAATACACTAAATATCGATAAGAAACCACCTTTAAATGGTGCCTCTCCTTTTGTGAAATTATCAAATCCACCAGTATGACCACTCATAATACCGAATATCATTAATAATCCAACTACAATAAAAATGATGATTGTTGCTACTTTAATGGTTGAAAACCAAAACTCAGATTCTCCATATCCTTTAACAGATAGAACATTTAAACCAAATATTAAAGCAAGGAATATTGCACTCCATATAATACCTGGAGCATGCGGGAACCAATATTTCATAATTAACGCCGATGCTGATAATTCTAATGCAAGGATAATCGCATTGTTATACCAGTAATTCCAACCAACAGCAAAACCTAGTGCTGGATCGACAAATCTTGCAGTATAAGTGCTAAAAGAACCAGAAATTGGTATTAAAGTTGCCATTTCCGCTAAGCTAGTCATTAGGAAATAAACCATGATACCAGCAATCATATATGCAACAAGTGCACCGCCAGGACCTGCTTGACTAATTGTTGCTCCACTTGCTAAAAATAGCCCAGTCCCAATCGTACCGCCCATAGCGATCATTGTTAAATGTCTTGTTTTTAGTTTTCTCTCTAAGTGCTCTTTTTTAGGCGCGTTACTTTCAATAGTGAAATCATTTTTTCGGTTTGTATTTTGCATGAATACACCTCTTTATTTTAAATTGAAATTTCTCCTAATACGAATAAAACTGTTAACATTTTAAGAGCCCAGGTTCCAGTCGATCCACAGTTGAATAGAGTGTACTTCTGTTAATATTTTGCAAAACACAGTCTAAATTACCTATTTTAATACTAATCCTGGAAGGCGAGCAGTGTAAAGATGTAAATACTCCCTTCTAAACCTAACGAATCAATAGATCTTATATCTGCACTATTGATAACGTTTTCATTTTTTTTGCTTACGTCAATAAGTTGTACTTAATTTAAATTATCATAATATGACGAAAAATAACAGGAATTTTTTCATTGTTTAGATAATTTGGAGTTATTTAAGAATAGTATATTTTCCAAAAACCGTATATTTATTTGAGACAATAAATATATATTAAATCCTAAGTTATACATAATACAAGGATTAATTTTTAGATTAGAAAAATCACATTTTGGAAGCGCTTCGTTAATTTTTAATTTTGGGTTTCCTTTAATATTAAGTACCTAGACCTATTTTTGATTTCTAAATTAGATTTAATGAGATCTGAAAATCATCACTATTAAGTTTTTATTTTCTTAGAATCATACCTTTAAAAATAAATCGGTCTATGCAAAGAAATGAATAAAATGCTCAAGTTATTTTTCTGAATTTTTAGAATTAAAAAACCAAAAAAACATCCCTTTTTATTTGTAGGAAGGATGTTTTTTCATTTTTATTCTTAAGGAGTAACAATATTGACCCATACATTGAAGTGGTCAAGAAAAGCTAACATTTCATTAAATTTCAATTTATCTCCAGTCATCATTAGCTTATTATTGGCAATGGCTTGATCAAGATTAAGTTTTCCAGTCATTATTAAATAAAAAGTTACTTTATCTACAATTAAAGTTGCATCTGGATGTGGAACCTGTGCATCTTGATCATAATAAAAAACAGAATTTCTTATATCAATTGAGTAATTCTTTTTTAAGTCTGTAAAATTTATATTAAATGTATAGCTTTTATTTTCTGCTTTTGGACCATTTAATGTAACTGAAATATAATCCAAGAAGTCATTTACACCCATATTTAATAGTGTTTGCTGGTCTACAGAATTGATTGTTTGTGTAACTGCCTTTTTTTCTACACCTTTTCTTAGTTCTTGTGCCCCTGTTAAATAAAAATTTCTCCACGATGCTGATTCCGCTTGATATCCTAACTGTTCGTAAGATTTAGCAAGTAATTCTTTTGCTTCTTTATTATTCGGGTTAGACATGATTACGTTTTTTAAAACTTGTGCTACCCAACGATATTCACCTTTTTTAAAATCTGTTTTTGCAAGCTTTAAGATTTTCTTTTCTCCTCCCATATATTGAACGTATTTATTTCCAGTCTCTACTTGTGGGAGAGGATCCAAATCAGAGGGATTTCCATTAAAATAACCTAAATAATAATTGTAAACCGCTTTCGCATTCTGTTTCAAATTTCCATAATAGCCTCGATTCGCCCAATACTGATTAAGACGATTAGGTAATTTTATCTGTTCTGCGATTTCATCTGCTGTGTACCCCTGGTTTGCTAGGCGAATTGTTTGATCATGGATATATTTATATAAATCTCGTTGAAGTGAAAGCTGTTCTAATACTCTTTCTTTCCCCCATAAAGGCCAGCTATGAGCTGTGACTAATGAATCAATTTCCTCATTACCAAACAGTTTGATTGTATCATCTAATGCTTTTGCCCATTTTGAAGCATCTCGCGTTTTAACTCCTCTTAAAGAGTAAAAATTATGCATTGTATGACCCGTATTTTCAGCGACCATTAATGTTTTATAATCATTTATGTAGTAATGCATTTCCGATGGAGCCTCTGTATTTAAAGTTAGTAAAAACTTAAAATTAATCCCGTCTATATCCATCGATTTAATTTTATCTTTTATTTCAATTGTTGGGGGCAAAAAGCTTATCGTACCCGCACTTATTCTAGGACCAATCCCATTTGTTACGAATCCTTTTTTACTTGTAGGTAGTAATATTCCAAACATATACCCTGCTCTTCGTGACATGATATTGCCTAAAAGTAAATTTTCACTTGCTGCTTCCTTCGAAAAGTTTAACGGTGCAATAATCGGTACTTTATTCGAATCTAGAGCATATTGTAACACTCCTTTTACTCCGCCAAAATGGTCAGCATGACTATGACTAATTACGATTGCACTTACTGGTTTTTTAGGTCGATTGGCATAGTACAAATCCATTGCAGCTTTAGCTGTTTCAGTAGTAGTTAAAGTATCTAAGATGATTAAACCTGTTTTCCCTTCTACGATTGTCATTACCGATATATCTTGTCCACGAACTTGATATACACCATCTACTACTTTATAAAGTCCGGGAGTATTTAATAGCTTGGCTTGTCTCCATAGACTTGGATTAACAGTTAATGGTGCTGTACCTTGATTTATGATTGAATATTGATTGCTATCCCATATGACAGCACCTTCTGAACTTTTAATTTGAGTTTGCTTAATTGGTGCGATGAACCCTTTATGGGCTTCATTGAAATCTTGTTTATCGTCGAAATTTAGTTCACTATACATTTTTTCATTTAATTTAATAGTATCCAAAGTAGGTGGCATTGCCTGTGAAAATACTTTGTTTGTATGAAAGCTACCTAACATAAACATTGGTAATATAAAAAAAATGGTCCATTTTTTTGAAATTAATTTTTCTAACATGATTTTACTCCTATTTATTCGTCATCAACATATAGAATTGGAACAAAAAGCAACGTAAAAAATTCAAAAACGTTACTCTTTGTTCCAAATTCATTTTTTATGAGGGTATGTATGTTTACTATTAATTAACTTTCTTAAATCTCCCCTAATTAGTGCATCTTTCATTTCTTTAGCATTAAATGGGATAAATGGGGCTAAATATGGAACACCCATTGATTTAATAGACGCCATATAAACGATCATAAGAATAAATCCAACAAGCAGGCCTTTTAATCCGAAGAAGAAGCCTAATACTAAAAATATAAATCGTAATATTAAAACCGATCCATATAGTCCACCAGCAGCAATCGAAATATTCGCTAGAAAATTAATACCTACGACTATTAATGTCATTGAATGAATAAGCTTTGCTGTTACTGCGGTTTGTCCTACAACAATTGCTCCAATAAGTGAAACAATTATAACAGATGACTTAGGTATTCGTAACGAAGCTTCCACTAGTAATTGGAATAGTAACATGACGAATATAATCTCAACAAAAGGAGGTACCAGAGTATCTGATTTCTTAAAAAAGATTTTTGCAAAGTGAGGTGATACCCAATCTTGATGGAAGCGGATGATTGTGACATATACCCCCAATAAAATAATTGAAAATAACCAACTAAATATACGCACAAATCTATTTCCGTAGCGACCTGACTTTTGATTGTATTCATCTGGTTGATGGAAATAATGAAGAAATAGTGCTGGAACAATTAGACTATATG
The DNA here is from genome assembly GCF_002555445.1 of Bacillus sp. AFS017336. Taxonomy (NCBI): domain Bacteria; kingdom Bacillati; phylum Bacillota; class Bacilli; order Caryophanales; family Bacillaceae; genus Bacillus; species Bacillus sp. AFS017336. The sequence goes on along the minus strand of NZ_NUCO01000021.1, from coordinate 14,461 downwards.
AAATTCCGTTAACGAAAATTGCAACACGTCCCTCGTATAATGATGAAGCAGTTACATCTGGACGTTCACTTGTAAAGACCGTAGGAAATAACGTTTTTTACCTTCGAGCGCATCTTCAATTACTCTGGCTTCTAATAAATAAGTAACATCTATTTCTTTTATTCTTTTTCGTGTTTCATCCACAAAGCCATCCATATATACGATTGAAACATCCGTTTTCACTTCATTTCCAACTTGTAAGTTTTCAATCGATAATTTATGAGACTGTACCATATTACGAAGAATATTAACATTTACCTTTAGTTGTTCATTAAATCCTAATTAAGGAACCTTTCATCGATCTTTGTGTATCTGGCTCAGTTACCGAGCGCATTTGCCATTCTGCAGTATCTGCCAATATTCCTTCATCATAACCATCAATTAAAATAAGTGTCTTACCTCTTGATAATCCAGACAGAATTTCTTCGAATGACGTCACCTTGATGACATCCGCAATTACAAGATGACGAGTAATAATAGCATCGATACTATCGAATTTTATAATTTTTAGCAACGGGGAAAGAATATTGTCTTGCATAGTTTGTGTATTCGTTATGCCATCTAAATACAAAACGATAGCATCACGGATTATTTCATCATTAACTGTTAATGGTCTAATTTTCAAATCAGTAGAGTTATTAAATTTTTCTTTTAAATAATGAATATTCTTTTCTAAACTTACTAATAAAGTAGATTGTTCTGTTTTATTCAATCGAGATCACCTTAAACATATTTTTGTTTAGTTTGTCCGGGACTATCCAATTTATGTTAATTAAACTTTGGATTTACGAAGAGGTTATGAAAAAGAAGCTTCAAATCGAATAATGCGAACGCTTTGTGAATTTTGTGCATAAAGTTGTGAATTTTGTGCATAAAGTTGTGAACTTTGTGCATTAGGTCATGATTTTCGTGCATATAACCTGGATTTTTGTTCATAAAACACTGAAATTTGTTCATAAACGCCTAAAGTGCAATCATCAACACCCCACAATTTGAGTACACAAAACCAATATCCATGAAAAACGTAAAAACCACAAGGTTTAATCATTCCCTCTTGATTTTCCCTCTTAGTTCAACATAGTTTTACAATGCTTCACATTTTCTAATAATAATATCAAAAATTCTAATATAAGAAATTAGTGGGATTTCAATAAATTCCACCATTTTATATAGTAGAATGTTTTACATTAGGTGGTGACAATCATGCAAATACAAAAATTAGAATTTCTAGTTGAGGTTGCTAAAACAGGCTCAATTTCATCCGCCGCTGAAAATCTTAATGTGAGTCAATCAGGCATTAGCCAAGCGATTGCAATTATTGAAGAAGATCTTGGCTTAAAAATTTTCGACCGCTCACGGATCGGTGTAACATTAACAAAAGAAGGATCAAATATAATAAAAAAATCGAAGGAAGTTCTTTTAAAATATGAAGAATTAAGAGAGGAAGCAAGGAAAAGTGTTGATGACCAAATAAGTAAAGTTAGTGTATCAACACTACCAGCCTTTATTAATTATTTGATGACACCTCTATTAGCATTTAAAAGCAAACATTCAAATATTAATATTGAAATTGAAGAAAATATAGCAATTCAAACGATGGATAATATTATTCAAAACAAAGTGGATTTTGGTGTTATCTGTCTTTCTGGTGAATTTTTAGAAGAAAATGAAGAAATAATTTGCGATATCTTCCAAAAAGGTTATATGAAAGTATATGTAAGCAAGGACTCATTGTTTGCAGTTACTAAAACGATAACGCCCGAAGAACTACTTCAACAAAAATTAATTCTCTACAACGGTGAATATATTAAATGGTTTAGTAACAACTTCCAGCACAAATACGGAAAAATGAATATATTATTTTCTTCCACTCACTCCGATGAAATTATTCGAACAATTTCTAATGGAATGGCAGTTAGTCTTGCACCAAACTTTGTTTTAAAAAACAATCCCGCTTTATTAGATGGTAAAATTGTTGAAGTTGACTTACAAAACTATGGACCTTTAAATGTGACCCTTGGACTTTTACGATTAAAAAAGAAATCATTATCTCCAATTGAAAAACAATTAATTAAATATATTAAATCGGAAATGAAGGAATATGTCGGTTGAAAATGAGCTTGTCAAATATCCATCGAAATTTTCAATTTAAAATAAGCAGTATGATGTTGATTTCCACTACAGGATTCTCGCTTTCCATGGGGCGAGACCTGAGCCTCCTCGGCAAGCCTAGGCCACTGAAAAAGTAAATTTTGGTTAAAAATTACTTTTTCGGAAAAATCAATTCCCATAAAAACCTTGTTTTTTATAGCTAAAGTGGGAATGATAATCTATTTTACATCCCATTTTAGAGATGAAAGTGGGGATGGGAAATTTAGGGAATTGAACATTTTCAAAAATCATGTAGTTTTTCAGCGGCCTCGGCAAGCCTGCGGGGTCTCAGCCTTCCCGCATATCCCATAGGAGTCGAGAACCCCTCCGTTCCAATCAACTTCTTCAAAATAAAAAAGTGTGCAATAAAAAACCTTACTAATCCCTTTTAGATAGTAAATAATAGAAATTAATTAATCATTTATTTGGGTAATATCGGTAAATCCTCTATTTATAAACTAATAATTGAATATGTTCTACAAACTAATAGCATCTTAGATAATGATTTTCTGAAAAAGAGTCATTCCTTAAGTTTAATGGCATTTCCAAACAATTTATTTATTAAAACTAATCAATAAAACCATTAAAAAAATTTACCATTAAATAGATTACTTAGTAACTATTGACTATTGGCTATTTTAGGTTTGATCAGCGCAAAAAAAGATGATACCCATTTTTCGGTATCATCTTTTTTATTTATTCTTTTGCTTCTAATTCAGTTGGATCATCGTTATTTGTTACGTCTAGTACATCTAATAAGAAGATGAAAACTGGAATCCCGATAATAAGACCCCAAACGCCGAAAAATCGTTCAGAGAATACAAGAATTAGAAATGTATAAAAAACTGGTAAGTTCGTCTTAGCTGAGATCAGTTTTGGGTTTAAGAAATAGCTTTCAAGAGCATGTAAAACTAAAATCATCAAGATAATATACATGATGTGAGTCATTCCACCAATAGTGTATGCAATCGTACAAAGTGGAATTAATGAGATAAACATACCAGCAACCGGGATTAAACCTAGTAAGAAAATCAAAAAACCTAAACCGATTAGCTGAGGGAACCCCATGAATTTTAAGGCAATGACAGATAGGAAACAATTTACAAACGCAATTAAAAACTGAGCCTCAATCACTTTCCCAAAAGAACGAGAAAATCTTTCTCCAAAATAAGCCAGCTCACCATAAATAGCTGATATTTTACTATTTCCAAATTTCCGTGTAAACGCTATAATTCGAGGCTTTTCAAGTAGAAAAAAGAAACTCAGAATCAGAGCAATTAGTACTTCAATTCCCCATTGACTAATATTAGAAGCATATTTGTATAAAAAGTCTAACCCTTGCTCAGTATAGCCTGAAATTTCAACTTTTTTAATTGCAGTAACGATATAATTTATAATTTTCTCGTCTGGCGGATTCATATAAAACGTCTTGATTTGCACTATCAGTTGAACAACTTGAGTTGTAATAATAGGTAAGTAGTTATAGATTCCGAACACTAATGCTGCCACAATTACTATATACAATGAGTAGACAATTACCAGTCGATTAACCGGCAAAATCTTATTCAATCGATTCACAATAAATTTATGAACACGATCCATTAAATAAGTAAAAATGAAAATTAGTAAGACTAAATTTATTATTTTTCGAATTAGGATTAAAACAAGGACAATAAAAATAATCATCGCTAGTCGCCTAAACGTACTACTTTGAAAAAATTTTTTGACCTCCATTACACACCCCTCACTTTCTTTTATATTTGTGTAGTAGATTGGTCTTTTCAAGAAAAAACTTAAACTAACTTTTATACTTTTATTTCATTTATATTTTCTATTAAAGTTAGATTAAACTTCCCTCTCTTTAATTTTTATTTTATTAAGACACTTCTTATGATTATATACAATAATCAAAATCGTTTCCAATAGAAATATATGAACTTTTTCATTTTCTTTGAAACTTCCGACTTTATTGATACATAATGGACAATAATTCGCTACAAATGCATATAAACATGGTGATTTTTGTTCTTAACGGAAATAAATATATTTGATTCGAAGTAGAAAAAGTAACAAAGAATGAGATTTTAGCAACCCCCTTTTTAAGTGAAAAAATTCGTATTCTTTAAGAATCATTGAACCGACTCAAGAAATTATTTTTTGTTCATTTGGTTTATTACTTATGCTTAACTAAAAAACGATAATTTTACCCTAATACTAATTAAAATTCTAATAAAAAAAATCTTCAAAAATGAAGATTTTTTTAGGAATCATATTACTACTAATCTACATTCACACTTGGGCACTGAATGAATACTATAGGCTTGAGGGTGTGATGCCATGAATGACTATAAGATTAAAGAAGATCTCCGAATTATTGCTACTCTTCAAAGAGATTTAAATGTCGCTGCTGCTGCACTATTATTAACTGGCCAAATTACGATAATAGGTGTTTTTGTAACGTCTGGTGAATTTAGTCTTTCTCTAAGTGGCCCCTTATTAGGTAGAGAACGTATAGAAAGTAAATTTGGAGATCAATTAACGAATACTCTCATTGATGTAATCGATATTATAATTGCTATTTTATTATTAATTGATGAAGTTCGAGTTGTTAGCTCCGTTATAGGACCTGGTAGATTTTCACTAAATGTGAGTGGTCCCATTTTTGGTGCACCAGTTAGCGAACCGACACTTCCTTTTCTAAAAAAAACCTATTACTTTTGTAAAAAAATTGTTTCGAAACATTTTGATATTGATCCGCGAATCTTTAGTAAATAAAGGAATGGTGATTATGGCTTTAACAGATCTCCCTACAGTTAGACCTACAGATACCCAAGTTTATCTTATGGCAATTTCAGTTATTACGTTCATTTTCTTCTTTACACAACGAAAACCTAGTGATTCAACTCAGTAGTTAAGTAGATACTTATTCATCTTTTTCTGCTTCAATATTCAATGGTTTATCCTTATTTTCAATCACTGACAAAACAGCTTCTTCAATTTCTTCATAGCATGTGCATCTACAAATATTCGAAGATAACCATTTTTTCATCGTTTCATATGTTGGATTTGGGTTACTCATTAAAAGGGAATGACAATTCATGATGAATCCAGGAGTACAATATCCACATTGAAACGCAAAATTTTCAACAAAGGCTTTTTGTATAGGTGAATCTTTTAAGCCTTCAATTGTTGTAATCTTTTGCCCACTTGCCTCAATGGCAAGCATTATACATGATTTATATACAGTACCATTCATAACGACTGAACAAGCTCCGCAATCTCCATTTAGGCAGCCTGGCTTTGCACCTGTGAGACCAAGATTTGTTCTTAACACATAAAGGAGAGTGTCTGCTGGACGGATCTCCACTTGTCGGATTTCATCATTAATATTTAAAGAAATATTTATTTTTTTTATTGGAGACTGGTCCATTACCTTACCTCCATTTCAGAAATAATCTCTTCCAATGTATTTCTTAATACGAATAATCTGTACTCTTTTGATCCTTCCACATCATCAAGTACTTCCCCTGGAATGAATTGAAGTGCTTTTTGTATTCTTTCTTCTATACTCAGATTCGTATTATTTAGCTCGGCTTCCATTTGCTTTGAGCGAAAAGGAAATGGGCATAGTCCACTAAAAGCAAAACGCAATTGATTATCTATTTTAATAGAAGCAATCGTCAGTAGTGGGTAACCTGTATCCCATTGCTGACGTTTTTTAATGCTCATATATGGTAGATTTATATATTTCTTTTCTGTTAAAAGTTGGATTAGAAGTTGTCCGTCTTGAAGTTGTAGGGTTTGATTGAAGATTTGTTCGATTGGAAAAGCCTCTACACCATTATACCCAGCAATAATTACCTGACTTTCACAAAGTAGAAAAGGTAAAACCGCTTCACGGTAAAAAATTTGACCACATAAATTTCCACCTAGCGTTATTTTATTCCGTGCAGTACGGTCAGCTATTTCCATAGATGCTTCAGAGAGTAGTGGAAATAGGTTTTTCTCTTCAATATCAGTAAGTGAAATAGCGGCACCCGTTATTAAGTAATCTTGATTAAACTCAAACATTTGGCACTCTTTTAAATCTTTAATATCAATTAGTGCATCTGTTTCGACCAAATTTAAACGACCAAGTGTTAAGATTTCTGTTCCACCAGCATAATAAATTGGCCTTTTATTATTAGCTTTCAAATAATAAAAAAGCTCCAATGTCTCTTTAATAGTCACTGGTTTATAGTATTCTATATTAGAAGATAACAAACTATATCCCACCTTCTTTTACTTTCCATAATAGTTCAGGGATAATTGGTAAATTATTGATGTTAACCGACAGTGCAGTAGAGAGACTGTTTCCGAGAGCAGCAGGCATACCAAGTAAACCATGCTCTCCTACACCTCTTGCACCAAATACGGCATCAACCTGTGGTGTTTTAACAAATGCTACATCATATTTAGGATTCTCCCCAAAACGAATTGGTCGGTAAGTACGCAATTGCGGATTTAGTACTTTTCCCTGCTTATCAAATGTAAAAGTTTCCCGTCCTGCAAATGATAATCCCATACTCATAGCACCTTTCACTTGCCCAGTTGCAGTCTTAATGTTAAGTACTTCGCCAATATCAACGGCTGTAACAGCTTTAAGAATCCTATATTCATATGTTTTCATATTAACTTCAACTTCTACACCATGTGCACAAACCGTCCACTCTGGACCTGGTTTTCCCGCCCCAGTTTCTCGATTTATACGGGTTAGGCCTGTTAAAATATAGTGCCCTCTACCCATTATTTGTCCACCAATCGAATTCCCATTAGGAAATGTATATCCGTAAGCAATCTCTTTAATTGGTATATTTTTAGTCGGCTCACTCCTTATAAATACTTTTCCATAACCAACTTCTAAATCCTCAACAGGAGCACGCAATATAAATGAAGCTAAATCTTTTAATTGTTTCATTAAATCTTCGGCTGCTGCTAATAATGCCCTACCAGCCATAAATGTCCCTCGACTTGCAACGGTTTTCCAATGCTCAGGAGTATTTAATGTATTGATATTCATTTGTACATGAATATCATCTACATCCATTCTTAGAATTTCTGCTAACATTTGAGCAAGAATTGTTTTAGTACCTTGGCCAAGTTCCACAACACCTGAAAGTAAATTTATACTTCCGTCAGCATTATAGATTAATATGACACCTGAACTTGCATTTGGTGTAATTGTAGAAGTTTTCCAGGAACAACTTATACCTTTTGCTCTAACTTTATGATTACCTAAGTCAATTACTTGACCTTCCTGCCAATTGATTAATTCCTTCATTTTTTCTATGCATTTTGGTAGATTACCAACTGTACTAGAATTTAATATAACTTGAGTCGGAGTAGTATCACCAGGTTTAATAGCATTTTTTTCGCGTAATTCGATCGGATCCATATTTAGTTTTTTAGCAAGAATATCCATCGCTCTTTCGAATGCAAAATGTACTTCTGAATGGCTAAACCCTCTAAAAGGTGCAGGATAAGGATGATTTGTATACATACATAAAGAATCACACCAAATATTTTCGATTTTGTAAGGTCCAGTACAATCAACTGCCCCTGCCCTCGTTAAATCGATTGATTTATCTGCATAAGCCCCGCCGTCCCATAAATATTGAATCTCTGCAACCTTAAGCATTCCATCTTTTGTACATCCTAGTTTTACATTCGCTTCAAGTCCGATATGTCCAGGTGATGAAAGCATATCATTTTCACGAGTATTATATATTTTGACTAATCTTCCATTTACAGCCCGTGAAGCAATATAGGCTAAAAGTTCTAGCTGAATCGCTCCTTTTCCTCCATAACCTCCACCTACAAAAGGAGTATTTACAATAACTTTTCCGGGTTTTATGTCAAAGTACTCCCCAATTAAGTCCTTTACCATAAATGGTGATTGTGAAGATGTAGTAATCTCTATTGTGCCATCATGATGAATTTGAGCAAATGAACATCTTGTCTCCATTGCAGAATGGTCAGATGGCCTAAATGCAAAGCTCTCATCAACCATTACTTCACTTTCTCTCCAGCCTTTGTTAAAATCCCCTTTACGAATTTTAATTCTAGTGGCAATATTTGTACCAGGCTCTGGATAAACTCCTTCAGTAATTTCATATTCTCCTAGTTTTGGATGTACAAGAGGTGCATCTTGTTTAAGAGCTTCCGTCGGAGAATTTACAATAGGAAGTAATTCATACTGTACTTTTACTAAATTCGCAGCTTGATTCGCTATATATTGGGTATCCGCTACAACAATCGCTACTACTTCACCAAAAAATCTTACGCGGTCAAACGCTATTGGGTAACGATCAAGTATTCCTTCACCTACTAGAGGTAAATTCTCGCCAAATATTACTTTTCTCACACCTTGGATTTTAATTGCCTCTGTTGAATCTATACTTTTAATCATCGCACTCGCATATGGACTTGTTACTAATTGAGCATGTAACATATCATTCGTTTCAAAATCGTCTGTATATTTAGCATAGCCTGTAACTTTTTCGAAAGATTCTTTGCGGGGTACGCCTTTTCCGATGATGTGCACGAAGTTTCTCAACCCCTTTCTTAAACAACATTTCCCAATGAATATAAAGAATCGAAACTGTCTTTTTATATGAGATACTTTTAAAATTTATGTTTTAATGACAAAAAAAATGCCCGGATTGAAGAATCAAGCATCTTTATAAATCGGGACTATAAGTAAATTTGTAATTATATAAATACTATTCTTTTTCACAATCTTTAATTTTAAGCGTTTTGTTATTTGTAGGATTAATTTCCATACATATCCAATTTACAGAAGGGAATAATACTTATATCTTTGAGGAGTTTTTAAGGAGTTGGTTTAAATGGAATTAAATGAAAAAACCTCCATGTTAGAAGAATTACAAGGCGAATTTCAATCAAGTTCAGATTTTAAATATAAAAAATATTCAATTGGGGAAGTTACACTTCATTTATGTTATTTAGATACAATGATCGATTCAGAAATAATTCAAACACATATTTTAGAACGGGTTGTTTCAAAAGATGAATCAGGTCGAATTATAACAACTATATTAAATTCTAATGATACATATACACTGGAAGATTGCGTAGAAGCTATTTTATCTGGAAATGTCATTGTTTTTAATGATAACAATAAAAATAAAGCAAAGTCATATTCTGCACCTAGTAATAATAGTGAGCGTTCAATTTCAGAATCAGGTTCTGAAACTGTAACACTAGGTCCCCATGATAGTTTTGTTGAGAGTCTTAAAATAAATTCCACTTTAATTCGAAAAAGATTACGAACGAAAGAACTAATCATTAAAAATATAACAGTTGGTAAAAAGTATCCAGTATCAATTTCCATATTTTATTTAAACGACAAGACACCTCAATCAATGATTGAAACGATTGAACAGAAAATAAAAAAGCTTGAGTCAAGTGGGAAAGTTGAGCCCGGGCAAATGATTGAGCCAGTTCATATTCAAAATGCTATAGAAGAATATCCTTCATCTCCTTTTCCACAAGTGATGTTCTCTGAAAGACCTGATCGTACAGTTCGTCATTTATTATCAGGAAAACCTGCCATAATACTTGATAATGATCCTAATGCCCTATTATTTCCTCATGATATATATGGCTATTTTCGTGCTGTAGACGATTTTAATTTCCGATGGCTTTTTGGGATATTTTTCTATTGTTTAAGAATATTCGCCTTTTGGATAGCAGTATTACTACCCTCTATCTATATTGCTGTTACCACTTATCATTCGAATATTTTACCTGTTTCTATTTTTTATACTTTAAAGCTATCAATTGAAAATGTCCCACTTCCACCATTAATCGAAGCATTTTCGATGATTATTATTTTAGAACTATTGAAGGAAGCAGCTTTAAGACTTCCTAATGCTATTGGATCAACTATTGGTACTGTAGGAGCGATTGTCATTGGGACAGCTATCGTACAAACGAATTTAATCTCAAATTCTATGGTCGTTGTAATTGCAGTCACTGCGGTTGCATCATTTTCACTTCCATCAAAGGAAATGTCAGTTGCTTCTAGAATTATGGGAATTCCACTTTTAATTCTTGCATCAATATTTGGATTTATTGGCATTAGCTTAGGCGTCTTTATGATTTTAGCTCACCTTTCTAAAATCAAAGCATTTAGTTATCGATATGTAGAAAATCCAGGTTTCTCCGAATTTATTTTGCTAAAAAATAAAAAGGGGAAAACATCATGATTAATAATAAACATCTATTCTATTTAATTATATTTACACAATTCGGCGTCGCCATTACTAGCTTCCCTAATAATATTTATAAAATAGCTGGTCATGATGGATGGATTTCTACGCTTATAGGTGGCATAATTGTTCAAATTTTAATCTTACTTTATTACAGTTTATATAAGAAATTTCCAAACAAGAGCTTTACTGACTACACAAAAATAATTACGAATCCATTCATAGGAACCTGTATAAATATTAGCTATTTCATCTATTTTTTGTATGTAGTGATCATCGTCTCTATAAGATTTTCTGATATAATCACAATCTGGATTTTTCCAAAAAGTCCTTCTTGGCTAATTCTTATTTTATTTTTAGTAACAGCGTATGTTGTCGCAAAAAATGACATCCAAACAATTGCTAGAACGTATATACTCTGTACTTTTATCTTTCTGATTTTTATCTTATTTCTACTATCTGCTTATGACAATGTGCATATTGGAAGAATATTACCTATTGGTCAGCATCCCATTAAAAAGATCGGCGCTGGTGCGTATTCATCATTTCTTGAAATGTTAGGTTTCGAAATCTTTTTATTTATATCGCCAAGCTTTCAAGATACTAAAAAGAAATTGCTCACTTTAACTTTCGCAAATTTCTTTACAACAATTATGTATACTTTTATTATTTTCACGTCCTATATTAGATTAAGTAATAAAGAAAATGGTTATATCATAGACCCAATTCTTTATATTTTTAAAACCTTTCATTCCGATATGATTGAAAGTCTAGATACAATATTTTTAAGCATTTGGACCATTGTTATTTGCGCAACAGTTGTTAGCTATCTTTATATCGTTAGTCAAGATGTACATAAACGTTTATCTTTACTTGTAAAAAATAGGGAAAGTATACTACTAATCCTAATAGTATTAATATTTTCTTTTTATCCGCTAATCTCTTTACGTGTTATAAAAAGAGAAACAATCGTTCATTTTGGATCTTTTTTAGACCCTATATTTATTATCATTATCCCATTTCTATTGTTACTTATTAATAAAGTTAGGGGGCTATTAAATTGATTCGTAAATGTTTAATAGTAATTAATTTATTTTTCTTTCTTTTATTAGCTACTGGCTGTTGGGATACGAGAACAATTACTGAAAAATCATTAGTAAATGGGATTAGTTTTGACTTAGATAAAGATAAGAAAATTGAGATCAACGCATTAATATTGGATATAATCGGTAAAGGTGCTGGTGTATTCGATTTTCAAAATGAATCTGTCAATTCAATAAAAGACTCCGTATCTCATGCTGGAATGGATTTGCAATCATTTTTACCTGGGGATATTACAACATCTAAAACTAGAATTTTAATATTGGGTGAAGATTTCTCGAAAACAAAATTTATTCATCTATTAAGTACTTTTAGACGAAGACCGTTTTCAAATCTAAATGTTTCAGTCGCAATAGCAAACAAAATGCCTGCAAAAAAAATCATTAATTTAAAAACGGTTGGATCACAACCTTTATCATTTATGTTAAAGGATACAATTGATAATGCTGAAGCAACTTCACTTTCACAAAAAATGGATCTTTATAACGTGTTCACATATGCCACCGACAACGGTATTGACTTTACTTTACCTGTATTAGATATTACTCCAAATGATCGTGTAGAAGTTATAGGTACTGGCTTAATACATAATGATATCTATACTGGTCATTTCATCCCATCAGATCAATCACCACTACTTTTAATGATGATAGGAAAATATGGTAATACAGGCAATTTTATTACGAAACTAAATAAAAAACATAAAGAACCTTATAATACAATTTCATATGAAATTATACGCCCTTCAAATAAATTATTCATTTCGACATCTAAAAATCATATAAAAGCGAATATAAAAATACATGTATATGTGAGAATTAACGAAATAACAACAATTAAAATGATTGAAGAAAAAGAAATGGAGTCGAGTATCAAAGATGATTTAAATAAAAGGGCTCAAGAAGTCGTAAAAGAAATTCAACTTGCTAACAGTGATGTCATTGGCATTGGTCGATATTTAAAAGAACATAAACCTGAACAATGGAAAAAGCTTAATTGGGAAAAAGTCTATCCAACTATTAAAATCGAGTCAAAGATTAGCGTTTCCGTATTAAGTACAGGTACATTAGGAAAAGAATCTCAACTAGAAGAATAAAAAGAAAAAGATAGTGTAGTCAGTTTTTATGCTGCCTTCACTATCTTTTTTAAATGTCATTTTTAAACTGATCTTTTAGTTTCTCAATAAATTCTATTGCTAAAGGTGATAATGGTTTTGATTGTAAATGAATGAGATAAAAATCAAGGTCGAAAACTTCATCTTCTTTCATTGGAATTATTTTTACTTCTCCATTAATAACCATTGGTCGATTTCGAATTGAAAATTCATGTAAATATAGGATTGCTTGACTTTCTTTCACTAATTCAAAAAGTAGGCTACTTCGATTTGTTTTTAAAACGACATTTTTAGGGTTCATCTTCGTAAATTTTAGTAATTTTTTATAATCCGAGTTTTTGTACATGACGATTTTTGCATTCACTAAGTCTGCTGGAGAAACCGAATCATAATGATAAAATGGTGATTTCTTACCTACTGCAATACAAAAATGACCATTATGTAAATGTTCAAATTCAATGAACTTTTCTTTTTTTAATTCTTCTTGTGTAGCTGGAATAAGTGCAAAATCATAATCTTGTTTAATAAAATTTTGAATCATTGTAGCTGGATTTTCTTCAACTACTTCAAATGAAACTTCCTCTTGTTCCTCATTAAACCTTACCATAGTTTCTTGAAGAAGATATGTAAAAGTAGGTGCTGTTAAAATTTTCAAATGATCATTACTTCTATTTTTAATTTCATAAATTTCTTTATTAAGTTCTTTAATTGTACTTAATAAATTAATTGCTTTTGAAATAACGATTCTTCCTTCAAACGTTGGAGTTACACCTTGTTTTGATCGATTAAAAATTTTTATTCCTAGCTCATTTTCTAACTGAGTAATTGATTGGCTCATCCCCGAAGGAGAGATAAATAATTTTTCAGCAGCCTTCGTTATTGACATTTCCCTTGCTGCATATACTATATGTTCCATTTGTTCAAAATTCATTTTTTACAATTTCTCCTTACGAATACTAAATCTATTACTTTTGTAATGATTTTAATTTTATATTAACGGTTTTAAAAAAATCAATTATTTCTTATTATTAACATATTTAACATCAACATGCGTAAGAATGGATGTGAAATTTTTTATAGCTTTTTAACGAATAGTATGTATTTTTATTTTCTTAAAAAAACTAAAAAATAAGACAAGAATACTACTGAAATCGTATTCTTGTCTTTAATTATTTTTAAGGGAAAGTTTTTAATTTGAAAAAGCCGATCTAATCATTTTACTTTCAAAAAGGGTGTTTAATCATCTACTCAATTTCATAAGCACCCTTTTTGACTTTTACTTCTGAGAGTAACTGTACTGCTTGTTATTTCTTTCTTATAGCTTGATTGACATTACGCTTGTCCAGTCACCATAAACTTTTTGTGATCCAACCATTTTGTAAGAACGGATTTTGTAGTAGTAAGTTTTACCTTTAATTAATCCTTTGTTCGTGTAATCAGTTGTTGTCACGCTTGTTAAGTGAGAGTATGATCCTGTTTTTGAAGTTGCTTTAACAATTTCATAACCTGTTGCACCTGATACTTTTGACCAAGTTAGTTTCACAGAACCACTTCCAGCTTTTGCTACTTTCGCATGTGATGGTTTAGCAGGAATAGCTACCCATTTTGCGTAAATTGTAGTGTTTGCTGTAACATGATCTTTTGCAAAGTTCCAAGCTACTGTGCCAGTTGCATCTTTGTACCATCCAAGGAATACATATCCTTTTCTAGTCGGAGACTTCGGTTGGCTAATTGTTGCATTGTAAATTGCTGTTTTTGAAGAAACTGAACTTCCTCCGTTACT
>NZ_NUCO01000055.1:0-229 GCF_002555445.1 Bacillus sp. AFS017336 | reverse complement strand
GAACTTGGAACAGCACTCAAGAATCTCTCGGGGTATGGGGAATGACATGTAAAGAAAGTAATTAACGGAACTGGGGAGACCCTACTTTACCCTTAAGTTTAAAGGAGCTAGAAAGCCTATAAGTTAACGCGAAATGGCGGACTGTAAAGAGGGAGTCGGAGGAGGTCATAGTACCAATTATTATCATGACAACACAACATGATATAGGAAAGGACCTCTACTTTGTTCA
>NZ_NUCO01000054.1:0-1933 GCF_002555445.1 Bacillus sp. AFS017336 | reverse complement strand
CATTGGGAAACATTAGAAGATCATACAGTCGCATTTAGGCAATCTAACGAGTATCAAGAATGGAAAAAGCAATTACATCATTTTTATGACCCGTTTCCGACAGTCGAACATTTTAAAAGAGTTAAACTTTAGTAAGTCTTATTCAACTAAAGCATGCGTTAGTTCTACAGACTGATCGACTATTTAGTCGATTTGTTTTTGCACTAAATGACAGTTTAGATTGCAATCTAATAATCTGAATAAAACCAGTAGTAATATATACCTGTCCACTTAATTTTGTGTGAAATACTAAATGAATAAAGAAAAGTCAATTCGAAAATGAAGGACTTAAACGGATTGTAAAGAAATAGAATTAAGTATTGATGGAAAATGTTATTAACTTTACGGAGGATAATATTATGGAGCAAGCTGTTGAACGAGTTTTTAAGAAAGAAATTTTACTAAATGCAGCTTCACAATTTGGGATAACCGTCGATGAAAAGCCACTCGGTGATTTTGAAAACTATATATTTAAAGGATATACAAAGGACGGAATTCCGAAAGTATTACGTTTAACTCATTCTTCTCATCGTTTAAAGGAAGAAATTGAAGCAGAGTTAATGTTTGTAAAATTTGTAAGTGAAAACGATGCGAACGTGGCTGGGTCATTAGTTTCATTACATGGGAATTTGGTTGAAGAGCACATTGCTAGTGATGGGACGAGCTTCTTTGCTTCAATGTTTGAATTCGCAGAAGGAAAATTAGTAGACCGGATGAATCCAAATGAGTGGAATGATGATTTGATGTATGCTTGGGGGAAGACAATTGGAAAGCTACACGCTTTAACAGTAAATTACCCAAAAACAACAAACAGAGAACATTTGTCTGAAAATGCGTACGTAAATGGAATGCTAAAACATGAAGAGCTTGGTCTATATACAAAAAGACTTATGGAAGAAATACAAGGTTACGAGAGAAAAGATGATTCATATGGTTTGATTCATAGTGATTTACATTTTCAGAACTTCTTCATAAATGAAGAGGGCAAAATTACGGCTTTTGATTTTGATGATCTACATTATAATTATTTTATTTCCGATATCGCAATCGTATTGTATTATTCTGCTTGGGTAAGTAAGGATTCAATTGAAGAAAAGTCACAATTTGCACGAAAACAACTAGAAGTATTTAAAAAAGGATATGAAACGGAATTTCTACTAGAGGATGAATGGTATAATAGAATATCTGCGTTTTTAAAGTTAAGAGATCATACAGTGTTTTATGTATTAACAATGAAATATGAAGGGGAAGACAAAACTCAAAGAATAATTGAACTATGTGAAGAAATTCGTCAAAGAATTATTAGTGATAAGGCAATTATTGAAATTTAATTTGAAAAATATTCATAAAAAACCTCGGAAACCCTATTGAGTGTCCGAGGTTTTATTTATTTCATTTTGCAGGGGATAATTTTATTACTAAATAAATATATTTGATATTGAACTAACTAATGCGTTAGTTGCATAAGTAGGTTTTATTAATTAGTTATATAAATTAGGAATGTCCTTTTATTTAGGGTAATTTGATTATCACTAACTATTATGTTAATATAGAAATATTAATGTGTGTAAATCGCACTAGGAGGAAACAAAAATGGAACATGGTAAAGTAAAATGGTTTAATGCAGAAAAAGGTTTTGGATTCATCGAGCGTGAAAATGGTGACGATGTATTCGTTCACTTTTCAGCAATTCAAACTGATGGTTTCAAATCATTAGATGAAGGTCAAGCAGTTACGTTTGAAGTAGAAAAAGGACAACGCGGACCACAAGCAACTAATGTAAAAAAAGCATAATTAACTAAAATTAGTCAGATTCTCTTGATAGAATCTGACTTTATTTATGTCTTATAAAATTAAAAACCCCTATTCGAAAATAGAATAAGGGTAAAATCAA
>NZ_NUCO01000053.1:0-3928 GCF_002555445.1 Bacillus sp. AFS017336 | reverse complement strand
TAGTTTTCAAAGTTCACTTTATCGCTATATCTCTTAGCGACTTATATAATAATAACACACATAATCATTTATAGTCAACAATTATTTTATTATTATTTTCTTGCCACATATTTTGAATTAATGTGACAACGTTTAATAATATACCACTATTTTATTCTGTTTGCAATAACTTTTTAATAAAAAAATGAGAATCTTATTCATTATAGTAAAAGAGTAATTCTATATAAAATACCTATTTACTATAATGATAGGTCAACCTTATTCTACTGCTGTAGGTAGTTCTACAATAAACAATGATCCTTGCCCTAATTCACTTTCTACATAAACTATCCCATTATGCATCTCAACTATTTTTTTTACGATTGATAAACCCAACCCATTTCCAACTGTTGTCCGGTCTCTTGATTTATCGGCTTTATAAAACCTTTCAAAAATATGCATTTGCTCTTCATCAGATATACCGATTCCAGTATCTTGCACTTTTATAATTACCTTATCATTTTCTTGTTTTGCATTAATAAAGATATCACCATCATTAGGTGTAAACTTTATACTATTTGTAATTAGGTTCATCCAAACTTGATTTAAAAGAGCCTCATCACCAATCACATCGATTTTACTGAGATTAACATGCATATTAATGTTTTTTTCTACTATTTGTGGTTCGCAGCTTAACAACGAGTACATAAGTTGACTATTTAATGAAAAACGATTCTTCTCTATAGGCTGGTTCTGTGATTCTAATGAGGTTAACTTTAAGAGATTATCACTAAGCTTTGATAATCGGGTGCTTTCAAATTCAATAATATTCAAATACTGTTTTCTTTCCTCTAAAGGCAATTCTTCATTTTGTAATACTTTCGCGAATCCTTTAATAGATGTTAAAGGTGATTGAATTTCATGCGAAACATTCGAAATAAACTCTTGCCTCATATTTTCCATTTGGTTTAAGTTCAATGCCATATTATTAAAGCCATCTATTATTTGACCAATTTCTCCTCCAAAGGCATTTCTAACTTTCTCAAAATCGACCGATACGTTAAACTCTCCTCTGGAAATGCTTCTAATTGCCTGCATAATTTCCTTTACCATTCTCATTTGTTTTGGGTGATGAAATATTCTACCAAACATTCCTCCCGCTAACATTAATAATAGAAAGGTTACAAATGTATTTATAATTTGTATTGTTACTTCTGAAAGATTAGTTTTGTAGTGTTCAAAAAAATATCCGGTTAAATAGTGTGTCACAACACTACCAACTGTTATGGCTGTCGTCAGTAGTAATATAGCCCCTATAATATCTCTAATTTTTTTTAGTACCTTCATTTCACTAGCTCCATTCGATACCCTAATCCCCATACAGTAGAAATTTTAAATCCGAATTCTTTCTCGGGAAATCTTTCTCTTAGGCGTTTAATATGAACATCTACTGTTCTTTCATCTCCTGCGTAATCAAATCCCCAAATATTTTCAATTAATTGTTCTCTTGAATAAGTCCTTCCTAATGAACTTGCTAAAGTAAATAAAAGCTCTAGTTCCTTCAAAGGCATATTAATTCCCTGGTTTCCAATAAGAACTTTATAATTGCCATGATCAATCGTTAAATTACCTATTTGTACAATTTTTGATGAAGAAATTTTCGATCTCCTTAATAGGGCTTTTACTCTTACAACTAATTCAACTGGTTCAAATGGTTTTACAATATAGTCATCGGTTCCTAGTTTAAATCCTTTAACTTTTTGTTCAGTCTCACCTTTTGCAGTTAGCATAATAATCGGAAGATCGGCCTCGTTTCTAATTTCACGACAAAGCTCAAATCCGTCCATCTTTGGCATCATTAAATCTATAATTAACATATCAATTTTGTTGTCTTCAAAAACAGTAATTGCTTCAATACCGTTTGTGGCTTCAAATACATTGAAGCCTTCATTCCGTAACAGTACATTCAATAACTTTCGAATATTTGGATCATCATCTACAATTAATATACTAGTCATATAAACACCTTCCTTGAATGTAGTTATACAGCACTATTTACTCTTAATTGTTGATCAGCAAACTCTCTATACATTAGATGGTTATTATATAATTCTTCATGTGTTCCAATGCCAGTTATTTTTCCCTTGTCTAAAAAGACAATTTGATCGGCATCTATAACTGTCGATAAACGATGGGCAATAACTAAAGTCGTTCTACCTTGCATTAAATTAGAAAGCGCATTTTGTACTACTAACTCCGATCTGCTATCCAAATTCGAAGTTGCCTCATCTAACATTAATAACTTAGGATTTCTTAATAAGGCGCGAGCAATTCCTATTCGCTGTCTTTGTCCTCCCGACAGTTTGACACCTCTTTCTCCAACTTCGGTATGAAACCCTTTAGGTAAATCATTAACAAATTGATCTACGTAAGCCATTGCTGACACATGGGACAATTCTTTATCAGATATTTCTCTTTTAATTCCATAACATATGTTATCCCTAATGGTTCCTACAATTAATGGACTTTCTTGTGCTACATATCCTATTTGCTTTCTCCAACTTTCTAAGTTATAGCAATCTATTGAATGCTTACCAACTTTTATTTCACCGATTTTAGGAGAATAAAATCTTTCAATAAGTGAGAAAAGTGTTGTTTTTCCACTACCACTTGGTCCTACAATTGCTGTGACTTTACCTGAAGGAATTGCAAAGTTGAGATTTGATAACATTTCCTCTTCTTTATATGCAAAGTGCAGTTTATTAATGGTTATCGGTAAGTTCATATTAATTTCTTCGTTTCCAGAATCATAATCTTCTTCTTCATGTTCCAATATATTAATCATTCTTTCTGTAGCTCCCTTCGTTTTTTGAAGCTCAGTAAAGAATTGTGTAATTTGCGTTACTGGGAAGATTATTTGGAATAAATACAGTATATACGCTACTAATGCCCCAGCAGTAATTGCTCCAGAAGAAACTCTAACCCCGCCGTATCCAATTATGACTACTAGAATCAACATTAAAACAAAGGAAACAATAGGTCCTATTAATGATTGAAACTTGCCTTCCTTAATTCCGAAAGATAATAAGTTACTAATCCCCTTATTGCCTTTTGAAATTTCGACAGATTCCGCATTTGAAACCTTTACTAGTCTAATTTCAGAAAAAACTTGGCTTATTAATGATGTAAATTTAGCTGTCTCATCTTGAGTTGCCTTTGATAACTTAGACATCTGTTTTCCGATTGGAATAAAAATCAACGCAATAACAGGTATAATACCGAATGTTACTAAGGTCATTCTCCAATCTAATATTAGTAAAAGTGTAAAAGATCCGATAATTGATATAATACCTGTTAAAAAATTTGTAATATGCTCTGTAATTAGCCCTTTTAATATTGCGGTATCATTCGTAACTCGACTAACGTTTTCACCAGTCTGTGTCTCATCGAAATATGATACGGGAAGTACAACCATCTTTTTCCATAATCGGTGTCTTACATTTGCAACAACTGTATTTCCCACTCTACTAAGTAAATAGATAGAAGCTGCAGATGATACTGCTTGTATTATTAGGACAGCTGCAAAAATTGCTATTTGCCCTGCACTTAATGATGATATTGAAAAGCCATCTACAAACTTTTTTGTTAGGAGAGGCAATAATAATCCTACTAAAGTAGTGGCTACACTTAGTAAAACCCCTATGCCAAACATCCATTTTGGAGGGTTTGCGTTTTTTATTAGAGAGATAAAATTTCTCCAATCACTTTTTTTATTTATCTTTTTTTCGTCTTTCATTTCATTACTCCTTACTTTAGCTATTGTTTATCTACTTTACTTTTAAAATTTACAACTAAAATATGAATAAAGAATGAACTATAAAATTATTTTACTGATCAAGCTGGCATTTAACATATTAACTTTTATAACGCAAAAAAACATCAGCCTAAT
>NZ_NUCO01000052.1:0-1515 GCF_002555445.1 Bacillus sp. AFS017336 | reverse complement strand
GATGCTCGAGCTTCGGATGAGGTCAAAGCATTAAAGGAATTAGATCCTGAATTAGAATACAAGATTTATAGGTTATCAGGTCAAATGTTTGCATTAGGGGCACTGCCTAGGCTTTTGTGGATAAAAAATCATTTACCAGGGATTTATGCAAAAGCTACTGACATGACTATGATTAATGATTGGATTCTTTATAAATTGTCAGGGAAACTACAAGTGGATCCTTCAAATGGGTGTACTACAGGGATATTTGATATTGAGAAAAGGAATTGGGAAAGTGATGTAGTAAAAATGTGCGGACTAAAAAATAATTTATTTCCGCCAGTAAATGAAGCTGGTACTATTATCGGTTACGTGATGGATGAAGTAGCAGCGTATACAGGTTTGAATTCAGGAACTCCGGTTATTTGTGGAGGCGGAGATGCTCAGATGGCTTCTGTTGGTGTCGGAGCGGTAAAAGCGGGGCAAGCCGTTGTATCAGGTGGATCATTTTGGCAGCAGGAAGTCAATGTGAGACAGCCTTTAGTTGACAAAAGTGGCCGTATCCGTGTTAACTGCCATGCAGTGCCTGAATTATGGCAGCTAGAAACCATTGCTTTTTTTCCTGGGCTTGTAATGAGATGGTTTCGTGATGCATTTTGTGATTTGGAAAAAACAGAAGCAAAATTGACCGGTAGAGACCCGTATGAAATTTTAGAAGAAAAGTCAAAAAATGTTCCAATCGGGGCAAATGGGATTATTCCTATCTTTTCAGATACGATGAATTATAGCGCTTGGCGCCATGCATCTCCATCATTTATTAATCTCACTCTAGATCCTCTAAAGACTGGTAAAAAAGAAATGTTTAAATCGATTCAAGAAAATGCTGCGCTTATCACACTAGGAAACTTAAAGATTATAGAAGAAGAAACTGGTTATTATCCAAGTGAAGTTATTTTTACTGGTGGTGCTTCGAAAGGAAAACTTTGGAGTCAAACCCTTGCAGATGTTCTTGGAGTGCCAGTGAAAGTACCTGTAGTTAAAGAAGCAGCAGCATTAGGTACCTCACTATTCGCGGGGATCGGCATAGGAATTTATAAGAATATCCATCAAGCAGTTAACCAAGTTGTAAAGTGGGAGAGGACACATATACCTAACGATGAAAACCATGACCAATACCTAGAAATCTATGAAAAATGGAGAATTGTATATCTAGAACAGCTTCAACTTGCTGATCGTGGTTTAACGACTCATATGTGGAAGGCGCCTGGTCTGGAATAATGTGAAAGGTGGTGAAGGGATGAAGAAAGTTCACGAAAATGAATTCGATTATCGGTTTGGCGACAATGGGCCGAAATATTTAACAAAAGGTCCGAACGTAGATATTGGTGTGGTTGTATTGAAACCGGGTCAAGACTTTCAAAACCATTATCATACAGTTTATGAAGAAATTTTCTATATCCTCGAAGGGCAGATAGATTTCTATATTAATGGTAATAAGGTTCCTACAATACCAGGAGATATGATTCAATGCCGCCC
>NZ_NUCO01000051.1:0-212 GCF_002555445.1 Bacillus sp. AFS017336 | reverse complement strand
CCCGTTGGGCCTGTCGCTCCGGTTGGGCCGGTTGCTCCCGTTGATCCTGTTGCTCCCGTTGGGCCAGTCGCTCCCGTTGGACCGGTTGATCCTGTCGCGCCTGTTGAGCCGGTTGCTCCTATTGGACCCGTTGGGCCGGTTGATCCCGTTGGGCCTGTCGCTCCGGTTGGGCCTGTTGCTCCGGTTGGGCCGGTTGATCCCGTTGGGCCTGT
>NZ_NUCO01000050.1:0-435 GCF_002555445.1 Bacillus sp. AFS017336 | reverse complement strand
GCCCGTTGCTCCTGTTGGGCCCGTTGCTCCTGTTGAGCCCGTTGCTCCTGTTGGGCCGGTTGATCCCGTTGGGCCGGTTGGGCCAGTTGTTCCTGTTGGGCCCGTTGCACCAGTTGGGCCTGTTGCACCAGTTGGACCGGTTTGGCCAGTTGCTCCTGTTGGGCCCGTTGCTCCTGTTAAGCCCGTTGTTCCTGTTGGGCCGGTTGATCCCGTTGATCCTGTCGGGCCTGTTGAGCCTGTTGATCCCGTTGATCCTGTTGCTCCCGTTGGGCCGGTTGATCCTGTTGGGCCTGTTGGGCCGGTTGATCCCGTTGGGCCTGTCGATCCGGTTGGGCCGGTTGATCCTGTTGGGCCTGTTGGGCCTGTCAATCCTGTTGCTCCTGTTGGGCCCGTTGTTCCTGTTGGGCCGGTTGAGCCTGTTGCTCCTGTTAGGCC
>NZ_NUCO01000049.1:0-1851 GCF_002555445.1 Bacillus sp. AFS017336 | reverse complement strand
AGGCTGTTTTCGCATAGATTGTTGCTATTTTGACCATACTCCTAAAGGGTGCTAAAATACTTGTTTGGGAGGTGCTTTTCAATGATGGAACATGTTTATGCTGATTTCACTGATTTATCAAAACAAGACCAAATCAAGTTATTCAATCGCTTAAAAACAGAGTTCTTCTCTAATGATGAAGAAGAAATAGCTGACACATACACTACTATTAGAGAAACTCGCTTTAGCGAAGGTCTTGGTTGCGTTCATTGTGGAAGTGTAAAGGTTAAGCGAAACGGAAAATATCGTGGGAGACAGCGTTACTATTGTCATGATTGCTGCAAGTCATTTAATGACTTAACAAATACCCCGATTTCAGGTTCACGATATCTTGGGAAATGGGCTAAATATTTTCGTATGATGATTGAAGGATTCACCTTACCAAAAATTGCTGAAGAGCTTAAAATCCACATATCAACTTGTTTTTATTGGAGGCACAAGATTTTATTTGCTTTGCGCTCGTTAGGATTTCAAGGTTTGAAGGGAATCGTTGAAAGTGACGATACCTTTTACAAAGAGTCATTTAAAGGACGTAAAGTAGAAGGCAGAGACCCCAAAAAACGTGGTGGAAGAGACCCAAAAAGAGGTATAAGTAGTCTAAAAATTGCAGTTGTAGTTGCACAAGACCGTAATGGTCAAGTAGTTGTTAGAAAAGCTGGTCGTGGTCGTGTCCGAGCAGAAGAAATAGATGCGGTAATTGGGGAGTATATAGACCCCTCTGCTTTGTTATGCACTGATACTGCTACAAACTATAAAAAGTTTGCATTGGATAAAGGTCTAAAACACGAAACAATTAATGTGAGTAAAGAAGGGTATGTAAAAAAGGGCATATACCATGTTCAACATGTTAATAGCTTTCATAAACGTCTTAGGGATTGGATGGATAGATTTCAAGGAGTAGCCACTAAATATCTCGACAACTACCTATACTGGTTCAAATTCTTACAACAAAATAAGAAGTTAACTACTAAGGACAGAGTAAAGGGTATGATGTTAGGTTCCTGTCAAAATCCTAATTACATTACAGTTAAGTATTTACGAGAAGTATAAATTAGTTGAATTGGAGCAAAAAAGCCATATCAATTGATATGACAACTAACGCATGCTTTAGTTGAATAGCTTAAATTACTTATAAATTATTAATGGTCTTGTTTGTATTAATTGATTTTGATTTGGTTTAGCAATGTTATACCAAATTCTGAGTTCACTATACTTTATGAGGGGTAATTTTTTTCTTTCTAATCTTACTTCCTTAACACTTTGGTCTATAATACCAAAACTTATTTGTTCTTTATTGCCAACTACAAGTCCACCTTCACTATTTAACTTCATTTCAGCACCCACCCCATGTATTGCTCTCCAACCGAAGATGTTCTTATGGAGATATAGTGCATAAACATTCCTTTTATCTTTCATTGCTAAAATATAAGCATCATTGTTTTTATAAATTGTATCAATATAGTTTATTGGTTTTAGTTGTGTTTGAGCTTCAAAAACCCGTTTGGTTGAAGAATGTACATAGTAGTAATGACTAACAAATACGAATATTAAAATTAAAACTAAGACACTTATTATCTTTTTTGACATTAAATTTCTCCTTCTTGATAAATTTATAAATTAATTATAGATATAACCATCAGTTTCTGTAACTTGGGGGAATTTTGCCTTTTTCGCATGATTTTCAGATAATCCTTATTGCACTAACCTGCCATTTAGGTGAACAAGGACTAATGATAATTATTCTACACTTAACATTTTTTCCCTTTAATAATTCATTATTTTATAAAGCCACAAAGTTTACGAAAACAGCCT
>NZ_NUCO01000048.1:0-6363 GCF_002555445.1 Bacillus sp. AFS017336 | reverse complement strand
GATATGATTCAATGCCGCCCAGGCGATGCACATTACCTTATCAATCAAACTGACAAAACCTTTAAAGCCCTCTTCATTAAATCTCCGCATATTTTAGAAAGAGATGTTGTGAATATAAAGAATCCAGAAATCAATTTAAGGAGTGAGTAGATAGTGAGCTGGGGATTTCAAAATCGATTAAACAAAATATTACCAAATAAAAGGGCAGTAATGCTTGCGATAGATCATGGCTATTTCTTAGGGCCAATAAGAGGTTTAGAAAAGCCTGAGGAAACTGTCAGAGACTTACTTCCATACACGGATTCGCTCTATTTAACAAGAGGTACACTTGCAGCATGTATTCCAAAAAATACGGAAAAACCAATGGTTCTTCGTGTTTCAGGCGGTCCTACAACATTAGGGAAGGATCTAGCGAATGAAAGGATCGTTACATCAATAAAAGAAGCAATTCGCCATAATGTTGTTGGTGTAGGGGTTTCGGTTTTTATCGGTTCTGACTATGAAACTCAAACAGTAACAAATCTAGCTCAAGTTGTAACTGATGCTCATGATTACGGAATACCTGTACTTGGAATTACTGCAGTTGGAAAAGAGCTTGAAAAACGGGATGGCAGATTCTTAGCATTAGCTTCAAGAGTTCTTGCTGAAATGGGTACCGATATTGTTAAGACTTATTACTGCGACAACTTTGAACAGGTAACGAGTAAGTGCCCGGTTCCTATCGTTATTGCAGGTGGCCCAAAATTTGATACAATTCGTGAAGCACTGGAAATTACGTATAATGCTATGGAGCAAGGTGCAGCTGGGGTAGATATGGGAAGAAATATTTGGCAATCTCAGCATCCTCTTGCAATGATCCAAGCGATACATTCCATCGTTCATAAAGGATTCACAGTAAATGAAGCGGTAGATTTATATGAATCTTCTTCAAAAGTAAAAGCTTAATATTAGATGGTAAAGGGTACTATGTAAAAAAACGCATGTACACCAGGCGTTTACTTATCACAATTTCTGAACTCCAATAGCAACATGAAACATATGTTAATTATAACAATAATAATGACAACAATTATAATGATAATGTTGTTGGCGTTGTTATTGATAATTGGTTTCAATAAATGCGATAGCTGGGGCTGATTGTTTAAAGGGTGGAATTACACCTAAACTAGAAAGTACAATGTTTAACGGTGGAATATTTTATGTCTACTATGAGACGAAGGATGGTCGTTATTTTTCGGTCGGTAGTATTGAACCACAATTTAGGAAACTACCTTGTGAAGGTATTAAAAGAGAAGATCTTATTGAATTAAGTTTCAGTTTAAAATCAGAGGATATGATTGCGTTTAAGGAAGAAGTAAAGGCTACCTTTCTCACAAAATTACTAGAAGCAATAGAAATAACAGACTATTAATGCATAAAATTTCATCGACCGATTGAATTATTGGACTTAATCGACAAAATATTCAATAATACGGAATAATCCACGCATCCTGAAATGATATGGGAGGGGTCGTTGGTTCAAGTCCAGTTGGTTCATACAAATGTGAAGGCTCAAACCTAAAAATATCAAGGGTTTGGGCCATTTTTAGTGTTCAGATTTTATTTCGTTTTTTGTAATGAATAATATTCATTGCAAAAATATTGAATAGAAACTTCACAAGCATATTATTTGAGCCCCAATTTATTCTTGTACCTCATTTACATTTATTTCAATACGTTCAATTAGACGTTGAAGAATTTTAGGTGTGAGATTTTTCAATCCTTAAATTCTTCAAGACTTTTATTAATCTGTAATGCTTAGTTTAGCATCTTAGAGTTTAAAAGATGATTAAAGTTGTTGCTTTTATAAATTAAGTTCAATTGAAGATATTTCGTATCTTTTATACTACGAGAAAAGGAAATTTATTGAATAAAAGGAAAAATACTAATCCGTGCAGACAAACGGGTTTTCATCAAGTTTACAAAAAAGATACCTAGATTAGATATAGTAGTAATGTCTATATTGGGCAATAGTAGGAAGCTGCTTAACTCAATAGAGCGCATTAAAATAATTAATTGAGGGGATCTAATTTGTCTACCCCATCTACCAGACAATTCTATAAAAAAACAGATCCAGAAACGAATAAAACGCTAGAAAATTAGCTTAAGTTATTTTTCACATAACTAATAAATTCTTGTGTTATGTTGGTAAAAGGCTTATTCCTAGTATAGATATACCAGAATGGTTGAGATTCAAATCCTTGAACTTTCAAAGGGATTGAAAACATCTGCCCACTTAGAATTTCCGGGTTATTTTTGACAGATTTATCATATGTAATCGTGATAGCATCCTCCTCCATTATTGCCCTTTTAATAATTTGGGTATTAGTAGTAGTAAATAGAATGTTTGTATCAGCGAAGTGCTGTTTAGCAAAAAGCTTTGCATATTCTTCGTTATACATAGCCAATTTCTCATTAATTAATTCTTTGGGTGTCAAGAACTCATAGCGTCGTAAAAAAGATTCACTATTTACGCATACACACAATTTCCCATCAAAAAGCTTTTCGTAATTAATATCTATTTCATCCCTTAAGTCCTGTTCATATTGTGGGAGCAATCCTATATCAGAATATCCGCTCTTTATGTCTTTTAATACCTCAATACGATTCATTTCTTGAATATACACGTCAATCTCTGGGTAATCTCTTTTAAAATCCCGTAACGCATTAAAGGTAGTATTCGTTAAGCTAGGAACACAGGAAACCTTTAATTTAGCTTTTGTTTTATTTGTTTGCATATTTATCTCATGTTTCAATTCCTGATATTTTGCTAATATTTCAGATATTTTCCTTATAACTGCTTTTCCTTCCTCGGTCAATATTGTCCCTGCTTTAGTACGATTAAATATCCTTAATCCCCATTCTTTTTCCAATTGGGTAATGGATTGGCTAATTACAGAAGCTGAAATATGTAGATTTTGAGAGGCATTTACAATAGACCTTTCCTTTGCAACCTCTAAAATATAGTTTAATTTCTCCAAGTACATGATGTAATCTCCTTAAGATTTTAATGATATCAACACCTATCAACTAATTTAAACTAATTTGTGCTTCTATTATGAATTAGATAATATCGAACGCCAGTTAATTATTATCTATTTTACATTAACTAATTGAATATTTAAAATTTATATCAAAAGTAGTTCAAAGGTAGCAGATTAGTTTAATAGTTTCAAAAATTTATGTATTACAAAGGCTGGAGGTAAACATTTAAAAAGAGAGCTTCTTAAATTCATACAAATGAAAAGCTCAAGGGCTTGAACATATAGGGGTTAGTTTTTCTTATTTAAAATACAAATGCTTTTTGCTTTATTAACAAATTGAAAAACATTCAAAGTAACCATCACAATTTAATCGATTATGTTGATATAGGAGAGACACGATGAATCAATCACTGATATATGAATTTAAGGCATTACTGGATAAAAAAATGTGGAGCAATATGGATTTAGCCGCCAAATCAGGAGTTCATTATAGTGATATTAGTAGAATATTTAATCAAAAAAAAATACTACCTTTCCACTACTTAGAGGCAATTACCGAAGCTTTTGAACTTCCAACTGGAAGGTTTTATTCTTACTATTCAGAGCTTTGCTTTAACCAAAATAGGTATCTTGATAAACGAAGAAGTGTAGCTTTTATCTATAATTGTGCTTTAAATGGATTTACAGAAGAACTGAATTGTTTATTTACTCAACTGTTAGAAGAGAAATCAAAAACAATTCGAACTAAGAATTATCAACTTCTCTTTCAGGTTGCTGAACAGCTTTTTTCAGAAGGGAATGAAGTAGAATCTTTACCTTTGTATGAAAACATTATTGAACATATGCCTAATCATTTCTCTGAAGAAGTAGCGATTAGTTACTTTCGAAAATTTTATCTTATTCGATTAACTGATGAAGGGCATTCGGCATTAGTACATGTATTAGAATATATAAGCTATATGCCAGAAGAATTCCAAGAGCTAACCCTATTATGGATTACGGCTACATATTATATGTTAAAGCAATGGAATGAAGTACTTCTTTATGCAAAAAGATTAGAAAAAATGGCAAAGAATAAAGATCATTACGGACGAGCATTAATGTATCAAGGTTTTGCATTAACTCGATTAGGAACTTTAGAAGAAGTGTTAGAATTGATTAGTAAATATGAGAAAGTAAATGAATACTATACCGATATTGCAATTGGAAACCGTTTTGTTACTTTGATTGATTTTGGAGAATTACATTATGTTGATGAATATTATAAATGGTTAAGAGATCGAGATGATTTTTATGTAGGAATCCCGAGAATACTAGAAACTTTTGTGAAGTTAAATCGATTAGAGGATGCTTCAAAATTAATTAATAGCCATAAAAAAGAGATTAATAAACTGGCAGGGAGTTCGAATTTACATTTACAACAGTTGTATAGTGATTACTGTTATTCTCATGCTCTTTTTAAATGTGAAAGTAAAAAATATATTGATGGATTAAGTGAATTAATTGAAGTTGCTAATAGAGTGGAATATTTGGGCATATATGAAAAATTTAAACAATGTCTATTAGCTATATGGAAATATAGAAGTTTCCTAACTTCGGAACTAGAACAGCGATACATTCGAATGTTAAACGTTAATGAAAATCAAAAATAACCATCATTTCAATGTAGAGAGCTTTTATTAAGGCTCTTTTTTCTATGTTTAAAAGGTTAAAACAAATCTATGAGGAATCTGGTAGATCTTACAACAATTTAGTAGAAAAGTGACTTGCAGGATTAAAATTCGGTTTTTAAAGATTGAATTTTACATAGTAGCTTGGAAGGTATGAAAACTTGATTAAAAGGAGGGAAGTGAACGCACCATATTTTGTCGAAATTAGTCGAAATAAAAATACGTTTTGGGAGAATTTTCAAAATTAAGAAATAGCGTCAAAGCTCCATATAATTAAAGTTGAAAGAAGTACTATGAAAGAAGGGGAAAAAATGAATCGTTTCATTAAAGGGACTGCGATCTTAGGATTAAGTGGTGGAATGGTATTGAGTACAATGCAAACTAGCCACTTTAGTTCCATAGCAAAGGCAACATCACCGACTTCTATTGAACAGGTGCTCGCAAAACTTACACCACAACAACGCCAGGCACTTAATCAATTACAAGTGAGTAGCGAAGAAGGTCTTCAGTTACCATCTTCGGTAGATTTAAAGAGTTCTGCTAATCTATCAGTAATTGTTGAATTGAAAGAGAAACCAGCAAAAGTAGCAGTTTTAGAAGAAGCAGCAAACGGAAATAATTTATC
Organism: Bacillus sp. AFS017336; assembly: GCF_002555445.1. Taxonomy (NCBI): domain Bacteria; kingdom Bacillati; phylum Bacillota; class Bacilli; order Caryophanales; family Bacillaceae; genus Bacillus; species Bacillus sp. AFS017336. The sequence continues at coordinate 1,045 of NZ_NUCO01000048.1, read as the reverse complement.
ATTATCAGATGCTGAGCAAAAAGCAAACGAAGCACAAGAAACATTTAAAAGTGATTTGCAAACAATCTATAAAGATGATTTAAAAGAGAATAATAAGTTGTTCAAGATTAAACGCACATATAGGAGCTCGCTTAATGGAGTTTCAATTGAGTTACCAGCAAATAAAGTAAAATCATTATTACAATCAAAAGCGGTTAAAGCAGTTTGGCCAAATAATGTCATAAAAATTGAGCCAACAACAAATACAGAAGGAACTAGCGATTCGAAAAAAATAGCGACTGAAGTATTTCCAGGAATTAATAAATTACATGATGAAGGTATTACGGGTAAAGGAATTAAGGTAGGGGTAATCGATACAGGGATCGATTACAATCATCCAGATTTAACAGACGCATATAAAGGATATCGTGCACAACCTGGAGTAGATCCGAAGTCAATTAGTCCTAGTTCAGTAAAAGGTTGGGACTTTGTCGATAATGATGCTGATCCAATGGAAACTACATACGACGATTGGAAAAAATCCGGTCTAGCAGAAGTAGATTCTAGTACAGGTTCAACTTTTTATACAGAGCATGGAACACATGTATCTGGAATTATTGCAGGGCGTGGTAAAAATAACACGGATTATGCAGTAACAGGTGTAGCACCAGATGCGGATCTTTACGTATATCGAGTTTTAGGAAAATTTGGGTCAGGTACTACTGAAAATGTATTAGGAGGTATCGATAAGTCGGTAGCCGATGGCATGGATGTTATTAACTTGTCACTCGGTGCAACTTACAATGATCCGACTGATGTCGAAAGTATTGCAGTAAATAACGCTGTACTATCTGGCGTAACAGCAGTTGTTGCTGCTGGTAATGCTGGGGATGGACTGTATTCAGTAGGAGCTCCAGGGGCAGCTGCATTAGCAATTACAGTTGGAGCAAACGATACAAAAACTGAAATCGCTACTTCAAAAGGAACTTTGCACGGAACATCAAAATATTTTCGTAGTTTCGCCTGAATAACTAAAAATGCCCCACCACGAACGGCACTCGTTTCA
>NZ_NUCO01000047.1:0-7293 GCF_002555445.1 Bacillus sp. AFS017336 | reverse complement strand
AGAGGGGTTCATTTGGAGACTAACATTGAGGGTAAGTCTGTTTTGTTTAGTTATGATGGGAAAAACATACATCGGAAGTATATTTAAGACCACCTTTTTAAGGTGGTTTCAGACTGTAGACAAACTCGATGAAATTCGAGTTTGTCTACAGTCTTTTTTGATTTAAAATATATTTATAAATTAGTGGAAGACATTTATTCTTCTGTGGAACACCCATGCATTGACCCTGTTATTTTAATTAAGTTAACCTTTATTCAATATTAATGTACAGAGAGCAAAAATTCCCAACAATCTGAGTCTCCTATTTTTAAAATACAAGTCTCTTATCTATTTAACTAGAAGATATAAGTTCTAGAAAAGTGCAGATTTAAGACAAGGTTAATAAACTAGCTATTTAAAATTTGTTATACTACTAACGCATATAGGATGGGCAATAACGAAGGTTGAAATAGTGATAAAATCAATAGTTGAACACATAGATGGACTACAAAAGGCGACCGCTTTATTAGATTGGAGTATTTGGAATATAATGAATGGGGAATTTCATTAGACCATCTTTGTTAAGGAGAATTTTCAAATTTCAGAACCTATTTTTAAAAGATTAAATTCTTATCTATACAAATGGGTATTTGGAAAAGGATTAAAAATTAAATTATAGATTTAGTAATATAACAATGTTCAACTTCTATGGAAGTACGATAGACTTCCATTCACTGTGGTGAATCTGAGGGTTCATGGTTGGCTAACGCAATGCGATAGTTGAATAAAACTTGGATCTGAATGAGTTGCTCCTTTTTCATTATTGGTTAGTTCAATATCTGGGACAGTGAACTGTAACATAAGTAAATGAGTTCTGCTCGCCCTTGACAGAACGACCCATGTGAAGAAAAAATAAAGTAGCATGAATCAATTAAAAAAGAGCAAAAATTAAGGAGGATAGAAACGTGATTTCAAAACGACAAAAAGACATCGTGTTGTCTTTAATGAAAGCAAAAGAACCTGTTACAGCTGAATGGATGGCAAAAGAACTTGGTTTTAGTGATAGAACCATTCGCAACGAGATTAAAGAACTTCAATCACAATGCTCGTCGTTAGGAATAATCATTGAGTCGGTTCGAGGAAAAGGATATATATTAGATATAAAGGACTATGAGGTGTTTGAAAAGGAGTATAATTCTAATGAGAATGAAGCGATATATGAAAATAAATCGGATTTTTCCGAACAGGAAAATCGGGTTTTGTATATACTAAAACGATTTTTATTAGAAAAGGGACCAATCAAAATAGAAAGCCTTGAGGGGGAGCTATTTGTTTCAAAGCCTAAGGTTCAAAATGACTTGAAAATTGTCCGTGAAATATTGGATAGATATCAATTGAAGTTAGTTACCAGACCACATTATGGTACGCAGGTTGAAGGCGATGAATATATGAAACGGCTATGTTTATCAAGTTTTATGTTAAGCCGAAATAGCAACTTAATCATTGAAAGTAATTCTTTTCATGTTTTGGACGAAAACCTGTTTGAAAAGTTAAAAGAAATCATCGTTAAAAAAGTGAATGAATACAAAATTGAGATATCTGACATTGCACTCGAAAATTTGGCGACCCATATTACAATTGGATGTAAGAGAATTGAAGAAGGTTTTGTCATTGAAAACATCGAACACGGTTTAACAGGAAAATACCCCTTAGAAAAAATTGTTGCCAATGAAATTGTAAAAGAAGTTGAGGAGTTTACGGGCTTTACATTCCCGCAATCTGAAATTAATTATATTATTGTCCATTTGTTGGGGACAAAATTAATTCACAAGAATACGTTGAAAGAATTTAGTCATTTTGATGAGTTAGATAACCTAATTCATTGCATGCTGGAAAGATTGAAAAATGAATTAAATTGGGATTTTCATGATGATGAAGAATTCATTCAATCGATGACTTTACATATACGGCCAGCAATGAATCGGTTGCGTTATAACTTGAACATTCGAAATCCATTATTAAACGAAATTAAAAGGAAATATCCTAGCGCCTTTGAAGGTGCTGCTATTGCCAGCAGATGTATTGAGGAATATTTGGAGATTGAGGTAGGAGAAAACGAGATTGCTTATATTGCATTGCACATAGGTGTAGCATTAGAAAAAATGAAGACAAGGCTGAAAAGGCCAAAAAGGGTGATTGTGGTGTGTGCTTCTGGAGTTGGAAGTGCAAGACTATTGTATTATCGTTTGCAAAATGTGTTTAAAGATGAAATCGATATTGTAGCTTCAACCAATTATTATCAATTAAAAGAATACGACCTTTCCTCTATTGATTTTATTATTAGTACGATTCCAATAAAAGAAGATATAGTCGTTCCAGTACAAGTGGTCAACACATTTTTAGGAGAAGAAGATATTGAAAATATCCGAGAAGGCTTATTACCTGTTAAAAAGAATGAGGAACAAGGTTATTTAGATGAATCAAGAGTTTTTATTCACAAAGACTTTGAGGATAAAGAAAGCGCTATCCGTTTCTTATGTGAAGAATTATATAAACAAAAACTCGTCTCCAAAGATTACATAAATTCGGTGTTGGAAAGGGAGTCGCTCGCTCCAACCAGCTTTGGGAATCTTGTGGCCATCCCTCATGCACTTTCACCGGAAACAGAGGAAACATTTTGGACTATATGTACGTTAAGGAAGCCCATCGAATGGACTGATAAACAAATGGTTCAATTTATCTGTTTGTTAAATGTAAGAAAAGAACCTAATGAGGATGATCTGGAAGGCATGTATAAAAGGCTCTTGGCTTTAATTGAAAACAGTGCAACAGTCAAAAAAATACTAAAGGGTAAGTCTGCTGAAGAAATTATAAGGATTTTAAATGATACTAAATTGATATGAAACATTAGGAAATACGTCTTTTTACAACTGAATAGGGAAAAATGAGGGTATTCCAAAATAGGGGTACCCTTTTTATGTTATCGGTATGTTATCGGAGGATAATTTAATTTATTAAACTTTATTATAAGTATTTAAACATTTTTCCGTTACGTAACGGAAAAATCATTTCTGTAAAATTAAACGCTTTCAAAATAAACTATAAAAGTAAGGTGATTAAAGTACTTTTAAAACATTTGCCAAATTAGCCTGTTTAGATTAATTGGCTAATTGTATTTAAAAAAATATTATTGTGGATAAATAGGAGGAATAAACAGATGAATATTTTATTATGTTGTGCAGCAGGAATGAGTACAAGCTTGCTAGTGACCAAGATGGAAAAAGCAGCCGGAGAAAAAGGTTTAGAAGGAAAAATTTGGGCTGTTCCTGCTAATCAAGTCAATCAACACATTGACAATGCTGATGTCCTACTTTTAGGACCACAAGTAAGATACTTGCTACCAAAATTAAAAGGGTTAGGTGAAGAAAAAGGCATTCCAGTGGATTTAATTAATCAAGTTCACTACGGAATGTGTAATGGAGAAGAAGTTCTAAAAACAGCTATAAATTTAGTAAATAATAAATAATAAAAAAGGGGAAAAAGTAGATGAGTAAATTCAACACCATACTAGAAGAGAAAGTCTTGCCTGTTGCAGCTAAGATTGGTGCGCAAAGGCACCTAACGGCTCTTCGAGATGGTCTTATTGCGACTATGCCATTCATTGTAATTGGTTCATTTTTCTTGATCTTGGCTAACTTGCCAATTCCAGGTTATGCTGATTGGATGTCTTCAATTTTTGGTCCAAACTGGGCGGCTAAATTAAGTTATCCAGTAGATGCAACTTTCAATATCATGTCACTAATCGCAGCATTTGCAGTGGCATACAGATTAGCAGAAAGCTATAAGCTTGACTCGATGAGTGCGGGTACTATTTCAGTTGCTGCTTTCCTATTAACAACACCATTTAATTTCTTATTTACTCCAGCTGGGGCTGAAACGGGAGTGATGGTAACTGGTGCAATTTCAAAAGCTTTCTTAAGTAGTAAAGGTTTGTTTGTTGCGTTACTTTTTGCAATTTTATCAACTGAAATTTATCGATGGCTCGTCAAAAAAGATATTGTTATTAAAATGCCAGCAGGCGTACCCCCAAGTGTTGGTAAATCATTTGCAGCTTTAATACCAGGATTTATTGTTCTTCTTGTGGTTTGGGTAATACGTTTACTTGTTGAGTTGACTCCTTATGAAAGTATCAACGGTTTAGTTACGACCCTTTTAGGTGACCCGCTTAAATTGGTAGGTCTTACTCTAGGAGGATCCATTGTTGCTGAATTATTCGTAACTTTACTATGGGCTACTGGATTACATGGTACAAATATCGTTAAAAGTGTAATGGAACCAATTTGGTTTGGTGCTATGGGTGACAATATGACAGCATACCAAGCTGGCAAACCTCTACCACACATTGTTACACAACAATTTTGGGATAACTTCGTCCACATCGGTGGAACGGGAGTAACATTTGGTTTAGTTCTTTCAATGGTATTGTTTGCTAAATCACAACAAATGAAAAGTCTTGGTCGTTTGGCACTTGCTCCTGGTATCTTTAACATTAACGAGCCACTAATCTTTGGTTTGCCAATCGTATTAAACCCAATCATGATTATTCCATTCGTCGTTACTTCAATCGTTACCGTGATTGTAACTTTTCTTGGTATGGATTTGGGATTGGTAGCAAAACCAACAGGTATTGCAGTCCCTTGGACAATGCCGCCAATTATTTCAGGATATCTTGCTTCTGGCGGACATATTTCAGGTGCAATCATGAATTTAATTAACATTGTTATTTCATTCGCAATTTATACTCCATTCTTCAGAATATATGATAAAGCGAAGAAGAGAGAAGAAGATGCGATGAATGCAGGTGAAAGAAAAAATATAATCGCGTAGTTAAGTGAGGTGGGCATTAGTTTGACTAAAGCCTATCTCTTACAAGTAATATGACGATAAAGGCCAATCTTCTGATGATAGAATTAGAAAAATGATCTTTGTTGAGATGTTTTAAAACTTCTGGATTTTAATATATATTTATTCAAAATTGGACGGAGAAGGGAATGTCCCCTTCCTAGTAAAAAATTTGAAAGGCTGTTAATCATGAATAAAGAAGAACTTTACAATCTTGCATTTCAATTAATACTACATTCAGGGAATGCAAAAAGCTTTGCGATGGAAGCGATGCAGAAAGCTAAAGAAGGAAATTTTGATGAAGCAGAAGAAAAACTAACCGAAGCGGATTCTGCCTTTAATGAAGCACATCATGTTCAAACTGACTTAATCCAAAAGGAAGCAGGTGGAGAGAAAGTCGATTTTCCTCTTATTATGGTTCATGCACAAGACCATTTGATGAACTCAATGACCCTTAAAGATATGGCCAGAGAAATCATCGAGTTGCATAAACTTATCAAAAAGGCATAAAACAAAACGCTCCTCTAGAATTGCCCAAGTACTTTTGGGCTTTTTTTATTCAAAATAATTTTTTCGCATAATAATTCTTGCAATGTTATTAATATGAGAAATATGTATTTAAACTCTTAGCTATTTTATTAAAGAAAAATAAAATGTGTAGTTTTAATCCGTTTTGCATTTAGAAAGGAAATGAACTTTAATGAAAAAAACATTCCCGGAAAATTTTTTATGGGGTGGAGCCACTGCTGCAAACCAATATGAAGGTGGATACAATGAAGGCGGAAGAGGGCTTGCAACAAGCGACTTCATAACAAATGGTTCTGCAGAACGCCCAAGGAAAATTACAATCAAGTTAAAAGATGGAACAAAAACAATGGTTAATCGACGGCCTTCTGGAGACCCCCAAATTGATACCATACCAGAAGGCGCAACAGGCTATATTGATGAAAACGTTTATTATCCAGGCCATAAAGCAGTTGATTTTTACCAACATTACAAAGAAGATATTGCCCTTTTTGGAGAAATGGGTTTTAAGTGTTTCCGGCTATCACTTAGTTGGTCCCGTATTTTCCCAAAAGGTGGGATTGAAGGGGAACAACCAAATGAGGAAGGGTTAAAATTTTACGAAGATGTTTTTAAAGAGTGCAAAAAATATAATATCGAACCATTAGTCACTCTTTATCATTTTGAAACTCCAGCTTATTTGGCTCATCATTTTAATGGTTGGGGCGATCGTCAGACGATAGATTGTTTTTTACGAATGTGCAAAGAAGTATTTACAAGATATAAAGATTTAGTTAAATATTGGATCACCATTAATGAAATTAATGTATTAAATGGATACGCCTTTATGGGAACTAGGGAGGCTACCGCGCAGGCGCGTTATCAAGCGAAGCATCATATGTTTGTTGCGAGTGCTCTTGCCAATAAACTTTGTCACGAGATTATTCCAGATGCAAAGATTGGTTGTATGGTTGCATTAAGCTGCATTTACCCGAAAGATTGTAAGCCGGAAAATGTATTTGGAGCTTTGGATTATCGAAGAGGAGCTTTGATTTATACTGATATTATGATGAGGGGATATTATCCATCTTACGCCGACCACTTTTTTGAAGAGATGGGAGTAACCATAAAAAAAGAACCGGGGGATGACAATATAATCAAGGCGCACCCTTCTGATTTTTTATCATTTAGTTTTTACCGTAGTAGTGTATACCATACTGAAATCGTTCAGAATACCGATACCGGTGGACAAATGGGAGATGTAAATCCTTTTCTAGAAAATACTGAGTGGGGTTGGGCTATTGACCCTGTTGGGCTAAGATACACATTATCTGAACTTTATGACCGGTATCAAAAACCGCTCTTTATTGTTGAAAACGGAATGGGAACCATTGATAAGCCAAATGAAAATGGATATGTGGAGGATGATTATCGGATTCAATATTTCCGAGATCATATAGCAGAAATGAAAAAGGCGGTCACTTTAGATGGTGTCGATTTAATGGGATATACACCATGGGGTTGCATTGATTTAGTTTCAGCAGGAACTGGAGAGATGAAAAAACGGTATGGTTTTATTTATGTAGATATGGACGACGAAGGAAATGGAACATTAAAAAGAACAAAGAAAAAATCATTTGATTGGTACAAGAAAGTGATAGCAACTAATGGAGAAGACCTTAGTTTTTAGATTGAAAATATTTCAAATTATGATCAGTTAAATAAAACTCAGGTTTTAATAGATAGATCTCTCACGGAATCGGAATTCTTCAAAATGATTGATTATTCCTATGATTTGATTTTTAAAGGGTTTAAAAAACTAATTGATTGACGCTCCTGTTAAATAAGGAATTGGATTTCTTGGTCAAAAAGGAGAGCTTTAAAAGACACAAGGCTGGGCAAGTTACT
>NZ_NUCO01000046.1:0-529 GCF_002555445.1 Bacillus sp. AFS017336 | reverse complement strand
CCAATTTGATCTGCCCCATGCATATAAGATGGGACAGTCGAGAAGACAGATACACCAGGCGCTGTTACTTCTGGTTTAATATCATATGTGATACGAGCGGGCCCACGAGAACTGAAACTTGCTAATTTGCTACCTGGATCAGTCAGTTTTCCCATTTCATCAAATGAGAATGTTGCTGTTCCTGAAGTAGTTTGAGGTTGAATTACCGCTGCTTGCTCAGATGATATAGAGAATGTTGGTATCATTCCATACCCTGCACCTAAATAAGTTGGAATAAATCCTTCCCCAGCTATATTATTCGCTAAAATTACCCCTTTAGCTCCATGTTTTTGTGCTTCTTTCACTTTATCAACAAGTGCAACCTTACCTCTATTTACATATACAATTTTTCCTGTTACATCTTTACCATTATAATCTGCTGGTGATCCTGTATTTGGAATAAAAACGATCGGTAGATTTTGTCCTTTTAAGCTTTCAACATTGTCACCAAAACCCATACCTAATAATTTTAAATCAGCTTGTACATTTG
>NZ_NUCO01000020.1:244375-338486 GCF_002555445.1 Bacillus sp. AFS017336 | reverse complement strand
AATGTATAATTGGCGGCATGAAGAATACACTGAACAAGGTTGTTTAATAATAGATAGATAGATAGATAGATAGATAGATAAAGTACTTCTAACTGAACGAATGTATGATAATAATCGAACAACAAGAGTTGCATTAGCAACTCTATTCTTATTCAACAAAATGGCAGGATAGTTTAATAAGAATATAGAAACTTACATAAAACATATTATAAAATAGGGGATTAACTAAATGAAAAACTTTGGGATAATATTTGTATTTATGGGAGTTATTATGATGGTATTAGGTGGGTTAGAAAAGATACTTATTTCTTTATCTTTTAATGGTGATGGTAACGGTATTGATATGACCGCTATTAAAAATTTAACACCTTCATATTTATGTAATATTACAAACTTCACCTTCTGGTTTGGATTATTATTTTTCATTATTGGTTTAAGTGTATTTTTCGAAGTCTCAAAATATTTTAAAGTGGAAAATTGATTTTATTACAATTCCTTATATAACTAACGCAATGCATTAGTTGAATAACACGATCGGCTTAAAAGTCGATTTTTTTTATTGAGCTAAATGGCAGATTGTATTGTTTTTAAATTTAAAAAGAAAAGGTCGATAAATATGATTATTAATGAAGATTTCTTTTACTTTTTAGGTTTTTTTCTATTTGGATACTTCCAAATACATATGGTTATATTCGTTAAAAAGAAAGATTTTTTATATGGGGAAAAATATAAAAGATTGAGAGATATGTTCTATCCTCTACCAGATATAGTTTCCTATTGGTTTTCTAAAATTTGCTTATTATTACTGGGTAGTTTTTTTATTTTCATTAGTTTCTATACATATTAATAATCTAACATTTAGGAGTTGATTATAGTATTTCTTATCCAACTAACGCATTGCATTAGTTGAAAATAAAAAGCAGCAGCTTTTTATTTTGACTTTCATAGACTTAAAAGCTGATTTTAATTATCGCAACGATCATTTTACTTCCAATATATGTTAACGTATAATTGTTGAAAAGTGAGAATAATAGAGGATTTGAAAACTGAGTTTGTATAGGAGGTTTAAAATGATAGAACAAGTTACGGTTATGGCATACGCCGCCTACCCATTGGAAGGGATTTTGACATTGCCAGATTCTTATACTGAAAAAGTCCCAGCAGTTGTATTTGTACACGGTTCCGGTGCTTTAGATAAAGATGAAACCGTTGGTGCTAACAAACTATTTCGAGACCTTGCGGATGGACTTGCAAATCAGGGAATTGCATCGATTCGGTATGACAAACGAACCTTCGCCCATGGTAAGCAGATGGTTCAAGAACTTGGTGGTAAACTTTCCGTCAAAGAAGAGGTCATTGAGGACGCGATTGAGGCTGTCAATATGCTAAAAAAAGATCCCCGTGTGGATGCAAATCGTATTTTCATAATTGGACATAGTTTAGGAGGAACGCTTGCTCCTAGAATCGATGCTGAAGGCGGTGATTTGACAGGATTAATAATCTTAGCCGGCACTTCTCGAACGCTTGAAGAAGTCATCCTAAACCAAAATGAGGATTCCATAAAGCAGCTTGAAGCATCTCAACAAGAATTAGCCTTAAAGCAAGTAAAAGAACTACAAAACATGTTTGATTCTATATCTGACATGACTGATGAGATTGCGCAGCAGACAATTTTGTTCGGTTCTGTTTATGCTTGGTATTTTAAAGAAATGAATCAACATCCTACTAAGGACTATTTATCGCAAAGCAAAAAATCGATATTCGTTGTTCAAGGTGATAAAGATGTACAAGTTTCTGTCGAAAAAGATTTCAATCGATATCGTGAAATGCTAAAAGACCACCCCGATGCCACTTTTACACTCTATCCCGGTTTGAACCATCTGTTTATGAAAGCAGTTTTTGGTACGTTGAAAGACATTTGGAACGAATATAATATTCCGCAATCTTTGGACAAGAATGTTTTAGAAGATATAGCAAAATGGATCTTGTCGAAATAACCAAATCAAAAGGTGCTAATTCTTAATATTGTACTTACGAGAGCGTTAGTTTAACAAATATTGACTATTTCGGTAGTCTTTTTTTTGCACTCTCGCGTAGTTTGGTTGAAGAAGTTTTGATGGAAATAAAAGAGGAAAATAGCGTTAAAGAGGTGACTAAAAAGTGATCATATGCTTTGAAGGTGCAAGTGCGGTAGGGAAAACAACAACTTCTAATGAAATTTCCAAAAGCACAAATACATATGTAATTCCAGAAGTTAACCTCTTATTTAATCGACCAAAAGCAGAATCTAACATATGGTATTTGGAACGACAAGTTGAACGGTGGCAGATCGCTAAAGAGAAAAGTAAAAGTTATGATACAGTAATTCTTGATGGTGATATTTTTCAACCATTAAGTTATAATTGGTGTTTTGATTTTAAAATATATAATCAAAGTCTAGATTTTATTGCTGATTTTTACCGAAATGAAATAAAAAATGGAAGAATTGGATTTCCAGATAAATATTATTATTTATATACTGACACACATAGTTTGAGATTTCGTAAAGATAATGATACTACAAGACAGAGAAGGAATTTCGATACACATATAGAGATTGCGAAGCCTCATCAACGCTTTTATGAAGCCCTTAACAATTTTGTTCCCGATTATGTTCATATTATTGAAACAAAAAATATTGAAGAAAGTATATCTTCTATAACAACAAATTTGACTTCTGCATCATCAAGATTAGATATCTCAAATTCATTAGAATTTCTTGATTGTATTGTAACATGGCTAAGGAAAAACAAGGCTTAGTGAATTACTTCTTTTTCAAGTAAATCAGGGCCACTATTGGAACACGTGCGGTCTTTTTATACTTAGTCTACCAACTCTCCCTAATCATTTTTTAGCCTTTCAAAATTAACTAACAGTCTTTTTTCTCTTGATCATACGAACTTAATGCGTTAATTGCACAACATGAGTTGCCTTGGCACCTCTTTTTTTATTCACCAAAATAACCATTTAATTTAAAAAGGAGTGATATAATTAAATGGATAAATTTAGTAAACCAATTTAATGATTGAACAGAATAAAAAGGTATTTCCTTTTGTTAAACAGATTATTGAGGAGGGGATTTAATGGCAATTAAGCTCTGTCCCATGTGTGGTAATGAGAATAAGTGCTCAAGTGGGATGACTTGTTGGTGTAATGGTGAGTATTTCCCAAGAGAGATCTTTAATCAAATATCATCAGATGAGGTAAGAAAATCTTGTATATGTAAGTCCTGTTTAGATAAGTATAAAGAAGATAATAGAATAGAAGACATAAAACCTGCTGATATCGGACCAATGGTCTTTGGTCGTAAGAAAGAGCCTAAACACGACGGTGAAGTATGTTACTGCTATGAGAAGTTTAAAGATAATCTTAAACCAGGAACAGTAACGAAGTGCTTCAAAGAGAAATGTGCTAATTACCTAAGTTGCACCTCTATCTATTTAGGAAAATTAGAATAGTTTTTTATTAAAAAAGAGGTGTAGTAAAATTGAATAAGTTAGATATAAAGTAATTTCCTTGTTCTACCTACACGGTACTTTAGTTGAAAATCATGAGCTGCTAATGTGCGGTTTTTTTTATTAAAAAAAATGGGAGTATAGTCTATCAGGAAAAATAAAATATGTTACTATTATGAAAGAAATTAAAACTCTTATTAAAAAGTTCGTGCGAGGTTGATTTAGTGAAAAAAGCTTTTTATTTAATTTATTTATTACCAATTCCATTTTTTACAACATGGTTTGACTTGAACAAAGTACCATATACAACTTATTTTTTATTATTTGCAACTCTTATTATGGGATTATTATTTGTTCGATTAAGAATGAGTCACGTTTTTATAGTAAATGCACTAGTACTTTTATTATCTATTAGTTTAGTGAAAATTTTTATACCAGAAAATGGACCATATAAGATAATTGAAAGAAATTTTTCTCCAATTTTCTATTTTCTATTCTATTTTCTAGGCATATTAATGATTAGATTTATACTTCATGTTATAGAGATCAATAAATCAGTTCCAAAAGTGGAGTGAAATGATTGGAGAGGATTATGACTGAACCTACGCTAGATGACATTTTACTTAAGTTGAAATTAATCATATCAAATGAGTTATCACGAGGAGAAGTAGCCGACTGGGCATCACAATATGTTATGGCTAATGAGCCAATAGTCGAAAATGATATAGTTTGGGAGTTTTTACAAATAGTAAGTGGAATCGATATTTTAGATTCTCCAGCAACATATCTTCATAGTATTAGAGATATTGAGTTCTGGATAACACAGATTAGCATGAAAAAGTAATTCAACTAACAAAGTGCATCAGATGTATAAGAGTCCGCAAGGTTGTCTAATTAGACAATCTTTTTTAGTTACAAATCAACATATAAATTTAACAAAGCCATAAAAAAACCCTTACCCCAAGATGAAGTAAGAGTGACAAAATATAATGCCTTTAAATATTTAATTTTCTTCTCTATTAACTCAAATCTTTCCTATTTCCCCGGTAGATTCCCTAATGATCAATCTAGTAGGCAATAAAATTTCATGTATTGGTTCATCTTTGTTTTCAATTCTCCAACATAGCTGTTCAACTGCTTTTTTACCGAAGAAGTTTAAGTCGATATCCATCGTTGTCATTTTTGGTGATGCAATTTGAGACAGTTGTCCGTTGTCAAAACTACAAATCGATACGTCATCTGGTACATTGAATCCTCTTTGTTGCAATTCTGATTGAATGAGAAATCCAAGTCCATCATTTACACAAAAATAGGCTGTTGGTTGAGTTGTGAGCTGATCTAGTAATCCTTTGATGTGAGATTGTTCTTCTTTAGCATGATTTAAAAGGAATGCTTCGTTTTGTTTAATTCCATATCGTTTTAATGCTAAAAAGTAACCTTCTAATCTTTCTTGGTAACTTGGTGAAATATCGACATCACCAACGAAGCTAATTTCTGTATGTCCCAATTTAATTAAATGCTCAACAGCTGTAAATGCCGCGAAGCGATTATTCGTTAAAATTGAATCAGCATGAAGGAATGGTTCATGGTGATCAATTAATACGGTTGGAATTCCAGAGCTAATAACTTTTGCAGTATAGTCTGTACTAATATGAGATAAAATTAACAATCCATCAATTTCTTGATTTGTTAATAGATTAGGCATGATTAAATTTTCAACTGAATGCTGATCAATTGATTCAATTAAAAAATTCATGTCTCTAGCTTTTAATTCTTTTTGGATACTTAAGTAGATTTCACCAAAGAATCCAGTTAAAGAAAACGCAAGCTCTGAAGCGATTAATCCGATTGTTTTGACTGTTTTTTCTTCAATTGGTTTTTGCGTTCGATTATTAGAATAAGAATAACCTAATTCATCTGCAGTATCTTGTATAAGCTTTCTTGTCTCTTCGCTAACACCAGGCTTTCCAGATAATGCCTGCGAGACGGAGTTTTTTGAGATGTTCAAACGCTGAGCGATGTCTTGCATTGTAACTTTCTTTTCCATTAATAAATTTCTCCCCTAATCAATCTATCTAAATTATTATTCTAAAATTTCTATTGTAATTACATTGTAACGTTACAAAAAATGTAATGCAACTATTTGTAATGTACTTTGTTAAATTAATTAAAGTATAAAACTATTAAAATATTTAAAAATCACTTGACTAAAATTATGTTAGGTGGAATAATCAGTTTATAAGTTAATTAATAACGTTACAAATTATTATTTTATTAGTTTTGTAATGTTTTGGTAATGTGTTTTTGACGATTTGAAGATTAAATAAAGGAAGGGCACAAATAACTATTTATATTTATGACCTAACAACTATTATACCTTTTTTTCAAGTATTTGTTAGCGCTTACAGATTGAAGTAAATACATAAATGGAAATAGAAATAGTCAACGTGTTTTTCTTTTGGAAAGAAATTTGATTTTATCTTAATCATTGGAGGAAATACCAGATGAAAATGAAAAAAGTATCATCAGTCTTGTTAGCTGCTTCTTTATCTGTTGCTGGTTTATCTGCTTGTTCCACAGGTAATAAGGAAGTAAAAGGTGGAGCGAAAAATGGCGTGACGACAATTGAGTTTTGGGCTGCACCAAATCCAACTCAACAAGTTTATTGGAAAGACGTAGCTGAACAGTTTACAAAAGAAAATCCAAACATAAAAGTAAATGTGAGTCCGATGAAAGAAAGTCCTACATCTGAAGCTAGTATTCAGTCAGCAATTGCAGGTGGAAGCGCTCCAACAATGTCTGAAAACATAAACCGTGGATTTGCAGCACAGTTAGCTGATAGTAAGGCACTAGTTCCTTTAGATGAATTAAATGGTTTCGACAAAGTGAAAGAAAGCCGTAACATGGAAAATACGATGAAGGGTTGGCAGTTTGCTGACAACCACCAATACGTTCTACCAATCTACTCAAACGCTATGCTATTTGGTTGGAGATTAGATATTTTAAAGAAATTAGGATTTAATGAACCACCAAAAACTTATAGTGAAATGTTAGCGGTTGCTAAAAAATTAAAAGAGAAATATCCAGATAAATATGTTTGGGCAAAAGCAGACCTTGCAGACCCAACAGCATGGAAAAGATGGTTCGACTTCTTCATGTTATACGATGCAGCATCTGAAGGTAACAAATTCGTAGAAGGTACTAAATTTACAGGTGATAAGAAAGCCGGAGAGCAAGTATTCGATTTCGTGAACGACCTACGAAAATCTAATGCATTACTAACAAGACAAGCTAAAGATCCATTTGAAACAGGATTAGGCATCTTTACTGATATCGGTCCTTGGACAATTTCTTATTGGGCAGATAAATTCCCAAACATGAAGTTTAATGAGACATACGCATTATCTACACCACCAGTTCCAGATGGTATGTCTACTGAAAATGTTAAAACATTCGCCGATACAAAAGGCTTAGTTATTTATGCTTCTGCTACGAAAGAACAACAAAAAGCAGCGATGAAATTTATCAATTGGGCATATTCAAATCCTGAAAATGATTTGAAATGGCTTGAGAAAACGAACTTACCACCAGCACGAGATGATTTAACAACAAATGATACATTTAAGGCGTTCTTTGATAAAAATCCAGCATTACAACCATATGCAGCAGCCGTTCCTAATGCGATTCCACCAATGGATAACGCAAAGTATAACGATATTCAAACTTATATTGGCCAATATGCATTCAATCCTGTAGTAAAAGGTGAAAAAAATTCTAAAACTGCATGGAAAGATATGAAAGAGGCAATTGAGGGGGCTCTTAAGTAATGAGCGCTAAACAAGGAAGGTTGGGCTGGCTATTTGCCAGTCCCTATCTTATTTATGCAGTTGTTTTCTTCTTAATTCCATTAGTATGGTCTTTGTTTCTGTCATTTACTGATTGGAATTTAATTGCTCCAACATTTAGCTTTGTTGGGATTGAAAATTATACAGAAGCGTTTAAAAGCCCAGGCGTACAAAGTGCATTTTTCGTCGCATTCAAATTTATGGCGTTATTTGTACCAATGGTCGTAGCTTCTTCAATCATTGTAGCTTTAATTGTTCAAGGTTTACCAAAGTTTAAAGGTTTATTTTTAATCGGATTTTTTCTACCGTACTTAGCTTCTGGTGTAGTTTCTTCATTAATTGTTAAAGGGCTATTATCATACAACAGCCCGATTAACGAGTTTTTAAGAAATTCACTTGGTTTAGATATTAACTGGCTAGGATCACCATTTGGTGCACTATTCACAGTAGCGGTTATTATTGCCTGGAAATTTACTGGTTACTATGCATTAATCTTAACTTCCGGTTTTGATAGCATTGATAAAGAAGTTTATGAAGCAGCTTTAATTGATGGAGTAACGCCAATGCAACGCTTTTGGAAAATTACATTCCCTCTATTATATCCTGCATTATTTACAGTTTTAATTTTATCAATTGGTGTAACTTTTGGTATTTTCACAGAGGTTTACCAGTTAACAGGTGGGGGACCGAATTTCGCAACAAATACATGGCAAATGGAGATCTTTACTAGAGCATTCTCGAATCTTCAAGCTGGTTATGCATCTGCAATTGCGATTATCGCTTCGATTGTTACATTTATATCAATCTTTATTATTCGAAAACTTTTAGAAATGTGGGGAAGACGAAATGGTTGGAACTAAGAAAAAAGGATTATGGTTTCGTTACCTAATTGCCTCGATTCTCTTACTAGTTATGGTTTTTCCATATATTTATATGGTTTTAAATTCATTTGCTGATTGGAGCCAAGTAGACCGAAAGCTAATCCCAACAGGCTTTACTTTGAAATCTTATAGCTGGCTATTAGGTGGTGGTGAGTCAGCAATACCAAGACCTTGGATCAATGCATTTTTTAATAGTTTCTTTGTCTCTGCTGCATCTACATTATTAATGATGGTTACAGCGGTGATGGTAGCATATGCACTTGCTAAAATTCCTTTTAAAGGAAGGAACTTTATTAATAACTTTATTTTATTTCAAATGTTTTTCCCAGCGATTATTTTATTAATCCCTACATTCCTTGTCATCCAAAAAATTGGTATGTATGACTCATATTGGGGAATGATTTTACCAAAAGCGATGAGCTTATGGGCAGTCTTTATGTACACAAACTTTTTCAAAGCCATTCCCGAAACGTTTATTGAGGCGGCAAAGCTAGATGGGGCAAGTGAATGGCAAATCATGTTTAAAATTGTTTTACCGATGTCCAAATCAATTACAACTGTTATTTTCCTATTCTTATTTATGGAAAGATGGACAGAGCTTTTATGGGATATGTTAGTTGCGAAGAGTGACAATATGTTAACGCTAAACGTTTTATTATCACAAATGTTTGGTCCTTATGGAGGTTATCCAGGACCGATGTATGCAGCAGCAGTATTACTAACATTGCCAATCATTATTATCTTCTTATTATTTGCTAAAAAGTTTAAAGAAGGTATGCAGTTTACGCTTAAGTAATTCATGGATTGGAGTTCTAACGAAATGGCAAATTGGTGGAAGCAAACTACTTTTTATGAAATATATATGCCGAGCTTTAAAGATGGAAATGGAGATGGAATTGGCGACTTTACTGGCATCATCTCAAAACTCGACTATTTAAAAGAGTTAGGGATTGGTGGAATATGGCTAACTCCATTTTATCCATCACCTAAGGTTGATAATGGATATGATATTTCAGATTATTATTCCGTTGATCCCGATTATGGAACAATGGAGGATTTCGAATTATTTATCCAAGAATCACATAAAAGAGGAATTCGTGTTATTGCTGATTTAGTTTTAAACCATACATCTTCTGAACATCAATGGTTTAAAGAATCAAAATCCAGTAAGAATCATCCAAAACGAGATTGGTATATTTGGAGGGACGAACCAACAAATTGGGAATCATTTTTTGGTGGAACTGCGTGGGAGTTTGATGAGTTAACAAACCAATATTATTATCATGCATTTGCGAAAGAGCAGGTCGATTTAAACTGGGCAAATCCCGAAGTAAAGCAAGCAATGTTAGATGTAATGGACTTTTGGCTTCAAAAAGGAATAGATGGTTTTCGGTTAGACGTCATCAATTTCTTAAAGGTAAATAATTCGTTCAAAGAGAATCCAATTGATAATGAAAAAAATGAGCAAATTCATTTGCATGATAAAGACCAAGAGGGAATCTTATCGATTATTTCTGAAATCGCCGAGTTTGTAAATCGCTATGAGGATAAGTTTTTAGTTGGTGAGGTCGGTTCAGATGATTTATCGATTCTTAAAGATTACTCAGGACTTAATAAATTAGATGTCGTTTTCAATTTTAATATTGGTAGTATAGCTGAGTTTGACGCTAAAGAGATTTTTCAACAATTATACGAAACAGAGCAAATTTATGATGAAACACAAACTCCTACTCTGTTTTTCTCTAGCCATGATATGTCTCGTTTTATTTCAAGATTTGGTGGAGATGAGGAGCGAGCAAAATTAGTAGCAACATTGATGCTGACAGCTAAAGGTGTCCCATTTATTTATTATGGTGATGAAATTGGTATGCGAGATTGGATTACTGATGACATCCAAAAAATGAAGGATGTTCAAGGGCTTACAGCATACGAATTAGAAATGCAATCGAATGCATCAGAAGAACAAGCTTTAAAAATTGCAAATGAAAAATCGAGGGATAAATCTCGTACACCGATGCAATGGAACTCAGAAGTCAATGTAGGTTTCTCGAATGTTGAACCATGGATTAATGTCCCAAATCATACTCGTTCGATTAACGTTGAGCACCAACTACAAAACTCAAATTCAATTCTTTCTTATTATAAGAGCTTACTGAAATTAAGAAATGAGCATGCAGCATTACAGTTAGGTCAGTATGAATTATTAAAGTATGAAGAAGAATTATTCTATTATATTCGCTCGAATTCTGATGAAAAAATAATCGTTATTTTAAATTTTTCAGATGAACCAAAATCAATCATGTTTGATGGTTATAAAACATTTGAATTACTACTTTCATCTAAGCGAGAAGACTTAGAATTTGCGAAAGATATAAAGGTTTTACCAAACGAAGCATTCATTTTAAAAGGAGAACAAGAGAATGACATTTAATCAAAAGCAAAATGCTCAAACTTGTGAAGAGTTAATTTTGGAATTCACAACGAAAAAGCAGCCAACGAATCCAGAAAAAATCGTTTTTACTGGTATTGGTAATCATGATGTTTACAATATTAGTGCTCCTTTTGAAGACGAAGGTGAACTAGTTATAGCTGGGAGAGTTGAATCTCGTGATAGCGAACATTCATTTGTTTATTTCTTCGTTGAAAAAAATGGTGAATGGGTACCTAGAGAAGGATCGCTTATTCTTGAATTACAAGATCCATTTTTTACGAGAATCGCTGGTGAATTAGTGATTGGAGGCGTACAAATCTTTCCACATCCAGTAAACGTTGGGCAATTAGGTTGGAGAACCGTTTTTTATAAAGGTGATTCCATTGCAGATTTAGTGGAGTTTGCAAAAGGTCCAGATGGAATGAAAGACTTACGTCTAGTCGAGTTAAAAGATAAAAGGATCGGTGTATTAACTAGACCTCAAGGTGAAAAAGGTGATAGAGGAAAAATAGGTTGGACAACAATTCAATCACTATCAGATTTAACTCTTGATGTGATTAATAACGCTCCATTACTTGAAACTCAATTTATTGATGAGCAGTGGGGCGGAGCAAATGAGGTCCATCTTTTATCAAATGGAAAGATTGGCGTGTTAGGTCATATTGCTAATTTTGATGAAGAGGGAAATCGTCATTATTATCCGATGGTATTTTGTCTTGAGCCTGAATCAGGTGCATTTTCAAAGATGGAATTAATCGCGACAAGAAGTCACTTTTTACCTGGACCATCTAAACGTCCTGACTTAATTGATGTTGTATTCAGCGGTGGATTAGTTCGTCATGCTAATGGCACAGCTATACTATTCGCTGGCATAAGTGATGCAGATGCTCAAAAAATTACGATTGTAGATCCGTTTTTACAATACGAACAATAAGTATGAATCATAGACAAACAAAGGAGCTAATAATAATGAATGTATATAGATATGAGGAAAACCCAGTCGTAACACCTGCAAGTGTAAAACCACACCGTCCTGACTTTGAAGTAATCGGTGCATTTAATGCAGGAATCGCAAAAAATAATGATGAAATTATTATGCTTTTACGTGTCGCAGAACGTCCAATTAGTGAAGATCCAAATATTATCAAATCACCTGTTTTTAATCCAACTACAAATGAACTGGAAATTTTAGAGTTTAATGTAAATGATCCGAAATATGATTTTTCAGATGTACGTATGATTTGTGAAAGTGGAAATCAAAGCTTCACATATTTAACTTCACTATCGTATTTACGAATTGCTCGAAGCAAAGATGGCCATCAATTTACAATCGATGAAACTCCATTTGTATACCCTTCAAATGAATTAGAAACATTCGGGATTGAAGATCCACGAATTACACAAATTGACGATACATACTATATCTATTTTAGTGCCGTTTCACCTGTAGGTGTTGGAGAGTCAATGGTTTCAACAAAGGATTTTGTAACAGTTGAACATCATGGAATGATTTTTGCACCTGAAAATAAAGATGTATTAATCTTCCCGGAAAAAATTAATGGTAAATATTATGCACTTCACCGTCCTGTACCGAAAAGTGTAGGTGAACCTGAAATCTGGATTGCTGAATCTAATAATCTATTATATTGGGGCAATCATAAACATTTATTAGGTTTAAGAGAAGGAATGTGGGATAGTGCTCGAATGGGCGGAGGAGCTGTTCCGTTTAAAACAGAAAAAGGTTGGCTGGAGCTATATCATGGTGCAACTGAAGATCACCGTTATTGCATGGGTGCAGTTTTACTAGATTTAGAGAATCCAACTAAAATTATCGCTCGTTCAAATGAACCGATTCTGCAACCAGAAGCTGACTATGAAGTAGAAGGATTCTTTGGAAATGTAGTCTTTTCATGTGGGGCACTAGTTGAAGGTGATGTTGTAAAAATGTTCTACGGTGTGGCAGACACTTCAATGGCATGTGCTGAATTAAGCTTACAAGAAATACTAGATTCACTAACTTATTTATAATCTAACTCTAATAGGAAGGATGTCATAAAGCTAGGAAATGAATTTACTCCCAATCTAACATTTTGGAATGGTGTAAAAGAAATCCATTATGCATCCTTTTTTCTTTATAAAATTTTTGGGAGGAATAAAGAGATGAAAAAGAATAATGACTGGATACTAGAAAAATTAAATAAAGAGGTAGCTAAAGGCTAGGAGCTAGCGTCTCAAAAATATTGATATTTTTGGAAGGTAAGTAGTCATCTTTGTAAATAGCCCCTCTTAAAAGAGGAGAATCATGAATGCTTCAAATTTTTAAATCTTTTTCGACAGAATTAAAGTTCTATTTAGTAATGAATACATTTTTTTCATTTGGAGGAGCGTTATCGGGGATCTTTCAAAGTGTATTTTTATGGAAGCTCGATAAAACGTACTCACTATTAGCGCGTTTCAGCTTGCATTGGTCAGTTGCCATTATTCTTTGCTTTGGTATTTGTGCATGGATTGCTAGAAAAACAAGTCCAATGATTACGATGCGATTAGGCTTCATCTGTTATTTAATCACCTATTTAATCATGCTTTTTTACCATGCAAATTTGAATGAACATATATTATTACTAGGATTTTTAAACGGATTGGCAATGAGCTTGTACTATGTTGGTGTTCATTTAGCCATCTTAGATTTAACAACTAATGAACAAAGAGATAAGTTTTTGTATGTTCAAGGGATCTTAATGACAATCGGAGGGGTTATTGCACCTCTTTTGTCAGGAATCATCATTTCTCAATTTAATGGAATGAAAGGGTATTATGTTGTTTTTACCGGTACATGTATTTTCTTCTTTATTGCATTTTTAACGTCCTTAAAGGTAAAAGGAAAACCAGTTTCTTCAAAAAGCCATTTTTGGGATGTTGTAAAAAAACCTTCACCGGAATGGAAAAAAATGTACTTAGTAATGTTTTCCGACGGAGTAGTATCTGGGGTATACACGACCTTTTTAATTACGATGATGACGTTCAAGGTAGCTGGCGGAGAGCTAAATCTAGGAATCTATAACACATTCGCTCAGCTAGTTGCGGTTTGTGCATTTTATTTTTTAGCTAAACTAACGAATCAAAATGATCGAATAAAGATTTTTGCAGTCGGTGCAATTTGTATCTTACTCAGTTCTATTCTAATTTCTTCACTACCCTATCTTATTTCATTAATTATTTTCGGCATTGTTTCGCCAGTAGCGATGAATATGATCAATACATCAATGAATGCGATGATTTATGAATCAATTGAACGAGATCCAAATTATAAGAATAAGCGATTGGATTATATTATTATTCGGGAAATTCCGCTTGGTATTGGAAGAATAATCGGGGTTTTTATATTCCTAGCATTGGGAAAATACTTTGATCTCGAAGCGCTTTTACCAATTTCCTTTAGCTTCTTTCCGATTATATATGTGGTGATGATTCCAATTCTTTATTTAATTTGGAAGAAACCACTCTCAAAATCCGTTCTTCAATCAAAGGAAGTATAAAAATTTAACGACATTATATTGGAGGGAAATTTATGTTAGGAGCAATCGAAGCAGGTGGAACAAAGTTTGTATGTGCAGTTGGTGACGAAAATGGCAATTTAATTGAAAGAATTCAAATTCCAACGACAATACCGGATGAAACAATCCCAATGGTGATTGAATTTTTCAATAAATTTCCGATAAGAGCAATTGGAATCGCTTCATTTGGTCCAATCGATGTAAATAAAGAAAGCACTACCTATGGGAATATTACATCAACTCCGAAAACAGCTTGGAAGGACTATCCTTTTCTTCAAGTGTTTAAAGATCACTTTTCGGTCCCAATTGGATTTAATACTGATGTCAATGCAGCGGCATTAGGTGAGGCTACTTTTGGTGCAGCAAAAGGTTTAGATAGCTGCCTATATATTACTGTTGGTACTGGAATTGGTGCTGGTGCAATAGTGAATGGCGAGTTACTACAAGGAATTACACATCCGGAAATGGGTCATATTTTAGTAAGACGTCATCCAAATGATCAGTATGAAGGAAAATGCCCATATCATCGTGATTGCCTAGAAGGATTAGCTGCTGGTCCAGCAATTGAAGCACGCTGGGGAGTAGAAGGTGCAAACCTTGTTAACCGAGAAGAGGTATGGGATTTAGAAGGCTACTATATTGCCCAAGCGCTTATGCAATATATTTTAATCTTATCGCCTAAGAAGATTGTTCTTGGTGGAGGAGTAATGAATCAAAAACAAGTCTTTAATAGCATCTATAAATATTTAACAGAATTAGTTTGTGATTATGTTAGTTTACCAGAGTTATCTGATTATATCGTACTACCAGGCTTAGGAGATCGTGCTGGAATCACTGGGGCTCTTATGCTTGCACAAAACGCTTTAAATAAAAACGCACTAGTTTAAGTAGATTATAGGAGGAAATTACCATGCAACCATTATTTTTAAGACCAGTATTTAAAGAACGAATTTGGGGCGGTACAGCTTTAAAAACGGATTTTAACTATGAAATACCAAATAAAAATACAGGTGAATGCTGGGCAATTTCAGCTCATCCTCATGGGGCCTCTATCATTGAAAATGGCCCATTTGCAGGTACGGCATTAAATGAATTATGGACGAAGCAACCAGAATTATTTGGTCACCCAAAGGAACAAGTATTTCCACTATTAACGAAGATATTAGATGCAAATATGGATTTATCCGTTCAAGTACATCCTGAAGATACGTATGCAAAAATAAATGAAAATGGCGACCTTGGAAAAACAGAGTGTTGGTACATTCTTGACTGTAAAGAAGATGCAGATATGATCTTTGGTCATAATGCCAAATCAAAAGATGAATTAATTAACCAAATTAAAAAGGGAGAATGGTCTCACTTACTAAGAAGAGTGAAGATTAAACCAGGTGACTTTTTCTATGTACCTAGTGGAACTATTCACGCGTTATGCGAAGGCACACTCGTTTTAGAAACACAACAAAGCTCTGATACAACTTATCGCGTTTACGATTATGACCGAAAAGATCAAAAAGGAAATGTAAGAGAACTGCATTTAGATAAAGCAATCGACGTAACAACAGTACCTCATCAAGAAGCACAAGTGGAATTTAAAACAGAACAAAAAGAAAATATAAAAATTAATACATTTGTAGATTCAGAGTTTTTCACCGTCCATAAATGGGATATTACTGGAGAAGCCTATTTAACTTATAACGATCAATATTTACTTTTAAGTGTTATAAAAGGGAACGGAAAGCTAATCCACAGTGGTGAAGAATATCATTTAACAAAAGGATCCAACTTTATCATTCCTGTTGGATTTGGTGAGTTTGTTTTAGATGGGGACTGTGAAATAATAGTTTCGCATACTTGAATATGTTTGAATATTGAAAAAAGAATCAGCGCAAATTGCTCTGATTCTTTTCTATGTTAAAAATTGAATTCCTCCGCTGTTTGTATATTAGCCATCCAGCGTAAAGTTTGATTATGATGATGAATGATTTGCTCCGCAGAAAGTGCATCTGAATTCCAAGTACTATGAGCATCTGTAATTAAAGTAACTTCATAGCCTTTTCCAAAGGCACTTCGAGTCGTCGTATCTACACACATATCTGTTTGTATACCTGCCATGACTAAGTGATGGATATCTAGCTTGCTGAGTTCTTCTGATAAATTTGTCTTAAAAAATGAATCAGGCGTTTCTTTATGTATAATGATATCATTTTCAGAAGGTGCAATATCCGACTGAATTTCCCACCCAGGAGTACCATATTCAAGTGGGGATCCTTCTTCAGAATGCTGGATATAAAAGATAGGTGTATTTGACGCTCTTGCCTTATCAATTAATAGATTAATATTATGTAATAATTTTTCACCGTTATATACTGGGTCAGATTCATTGAACATAAATGCCTGTACATCAATTACGAAAAGCGCTGTTTTTTTCATTGATCATCATCTCCTTTAGAAATTGGTCAACCTAGCTATATTTAGAGTGTAATCTAAAATACCCAACCATAGTATTCTTTTTTCTAATTAAGAAACCCTTTTCTAATTGAATTAAACTTACTGCTATATACATAAATAAAAAAGAGTCAAAAAAATGACTCAGGATCGGTAATTATGCAAGATTAATTCTCTGCTTATTCGTGGGGATAGTTTAAATGTGTCTACTTGATGGGGGTAAGTTCATTTCTAACAGTTTTTACTTTTCTATTTGGCAATAACATCCACTCATTCACACTTTCAACTAGTTTAAATAAGCAATTGACCAAAATAATTGCTGCGATTACATCCATAATCGCATGCTGTTTAATAAATAATGTCGCAAGGATAATCGAGATGGAGAAACATTTAATTCCCCAATCAATCCACCACTTTTTCCAAGAACAATGACGAACTGCACGGATCATTAAATAACTGCTCATAACATGGATGCTTGGAAAGCAATTATATGGTTGATCAATTTTGTATACATACTTTAAAATGCGAGACAAAAAATCTTCACCTGTAACCTCAGGTCGTATTGGGACGACAGTTTGGTAAAAATAATAGATAATGAAGCAAACTAGCAATCCTAGGTCAAATACTAGAATCGTTTTAATTGCTAGCTTATAATCTTTGAAACAAAAATAAATTAACGTTATGGTTAGATAACCAATCCAGGCAATATAAGGAACTACAAACATCTTCACAACAGGAATCTCTCTATCTAAACTTGTCACTAATGTATGGACACCGCGGGTTGAAGTATTTAAATAGGGATAAATCATCATTATGGCTGGGATGCTCAGCAAAAAAAACAGGCTGCTGGCAATTTTTAAATTTTTATTCATCTTCATAATCCTCCTCGTATGACTGTATAGTAACAAAAAATTCTTAAGGAAAAAGAAGATTAATTCTTAAGGTTTTCTTAATAGGAACAGACGAAACTTGAGGAAATAGAAAATCCGACTAAGCCTATAGTCGGATTCTAATTGTTATCATTTTTATCGGATCTTAACAAAGCATAACTTCACGGAACAGTATCTTTGTATTAAACTAGTAGAAATAATCAAAATTTAAGAAGGGGAAGACAAATGAATATAAAAACGACAGAAGTAAACGGACACGTAATAGCAATCGCTCATGCAGATTCGGTTATCCTTATTGATGAACAAAGTACATTAGATATGATTATGACGATTTCTTATGATCATCGTAGTAACCGTATTGCATTAAACAAAGAGGCGATTTCAGAAGATTTTTTCAATCTAAGCACTAAACTTGCAGGAGCAATGCTTCAAAAGTTCGTTAACTACAATATTAAGTTTGCAATTATTGGAGACTTTTCGGGTTACACAAGTAATGCACTAAAAGATTTTATTTATGAATGCAATAAAGGAAATTATGTATTTTTTGTTTCAACAGAACAAGAAGCAATGGATAAATTAGCGAAAGCGAAGTAGTAGGTAAGAGGGGGCAGGATTTACTAAGTTATTTGCGAATACAAAGTGAAACCGATCATAATAAAAATTACCTTTTAAGCAATCTTCATGATCGATTCAAATTATACTCGCTTTTCTTAATAGTTCACAATTAATTTTTTTGACAAAAGATAAAATGATCGTTGGAATTCCAAACATGAAGATCATCTGCACGATATCCGCGTAACCATAACACGTTGTCAATTCGTCGAATATAAAAGCCCTTCGGAAAATCTACGTCATCAGTTAATGCTTCAGAAGCAACAGTAATCGATCCTGGTGGAGCTTGATGTTGTGTCACTGGATTTCCTAAAAACCCTTCTGGCTGATCTAAATATTCCAGTCTTAAGTATGGACCTAGCTCCATTGGACATAAATCCAAGCCGAGTTCGCCTGCTTTTTTATAAATCTCAGGTGTGGTAGCCCCATCAATAAAGCCAAGATCATAAACAGTTAGTTCGACGGTCTGAAGGTTGTACTTTTTTTCAGAAGTCGTAAACTTATCATCTGCTAGGATCCTCTCACCAGACTCGTTGATCGAGATAGAATTTTGTTGCAATTTCTCAATTAACTGGGATTTTGTTAGTCCACCAATCTCTACTTTTCTAGTAATAAATGGACAATTTGGGTATACTTTTTTATTTTCAATATGCATATGTAGTCACTCCTAACAACTGTAATTCAAATGATGGCATGAACTGTAATAATATTCTATACTATTTTTTATTTTCCTTGTTTTAATAATTTAAAATTAATTTAATAAACCAAAATAAAAGGAACTGGAGCTGATTCTTTATGAAAACAATCGGACTTATAGGTGGTATGAGCTGGGAGTCTTCATTACTCTATTATCAAATTATGAACGAAAGTGTAAAAGAAAAGCTAGGCGGGCATCATTCAGCAAAAAGCTTAATGTATTCGGTCGATTTCGGGGAAATTAAAACGCTCCAGTTTGAAGATAAATGGGATGAGTTAACAACAATAATGATTGAAATTGCTAAAAAGCTTGAGACTAGTGGTGCAGATTGCCTTGTTATTTGTACGAATACAATGCATAAGATGGCTAAAGAAGTTGAAGAATCAGTTACAATACCTTTATTACATATCGCGGATGCAACTGCTAAAGAAATTGTAAAGAATGGAATTAAAAAAGTTGCACTTTTAGGAACAGCATTTACGATGGAGCATGATTTTTACAAAGGAAGATTAATTGATCAATTTGGACTTGATGTGATCGTTCCAAACGATGCTGAAAGAAAACTTGTACATAATATTATATATGAAGAACTTTGTCTTGGTATTGTGAAAGAAGAATCAAAACAAATTTATTTAAACATAATTGATCATTTAGTCCAGCAAGGTGCGGAAGCAGTTATTTTAGGCTGTACAGAAATAACGATGTTAATCTCTCAATCCAGTTGTAGTATACCTGTTTTCGATACAACAAGAATACATGCCGAAAGTGCGGTCGAGTTTGCTTTAGAGAGTAAATAATAAAAATCCCACAAGATTAAATCTTGTGGGATTTTTTTGAAGTTTTCAACCTATTAGAACTGGGATGAAACATATTTCAATATGAAAAAGTGAGGATATCAACGAGAATTCATGATAGAACATCAGGGTTTAGTGATATATTAACGTGAATTAGTGAAATATCAACGAGATTTAGCGATATATCAACGAGATTTAGCGATATATCAACGAGGTTTAGTGATATATCAACGTGAATTAGTGATATATCAACGAGGTTTAGTGATATATCAACGAGATTTAGAGATATATCAACGAGATTTAGTGATATATCAACGAGATTTAGTGATATATCAACGAGATTCAATGATATATCAACGGGGTTCACAACTTTATCAATATTGTTCATATTTTGTTCGTGTTTATGATCGTTCTATTATTCCAATAGAAGTCCTCTGTTAATTATATATTAATCTCTTGAGTAAGGTTTTTCTCTTTTTTCATCATAAATAAATTAAAGACAATATAGTATGCGAACATGATTAACATTAATCCAGCTGACCAACCAGATGCCATGCTTTGTAATCTGTTTGTTAAAACATCATTTGACGCACCATGTAATTTTTCAATTGAATAAATATCATAAATACGATAAATTAAACGACCGAAGAATAGTAAAGTAACAGTTCCGCTAATCCAAATATTAGTATTGTAGAACCATGAGCCATTTCTCATTTCAAAGTTTGTTTTAATTGAAGCGAAGTAAGCAAGCCCAATTCCGATTAAAATACCAACTATATCTGAAGTTATAATGATCGGTTTTAAACCACTTTGTAATAGGACTAATGCTCCAATTATTAAGAATATAATGATACTTCTGCGCATTCTATTTTTATTTAATTGTTGCCAACCGATACTTCGTTGAACTCTTTTGAAGATACGATAAACTAAAAGTAAAATAATAATACCAATAATCATATATTGTTGTTTCATTGTTTTTCTCCTTTAATGTGTGATTTATATTCCTATCATATTCTTTTATTTGCTCTGAAACGACTTCTAAATGATAGAATTTTTTTCGAAAAGTCTATAACTATAGATAGAGGAAATCAGGAAAAATATTGTTTAAAATTAAGAATGAATTTTTATAGGTAATTGAGAGGAGTAAGTTTATTTTGAAAGAGAAGAATGTCTCCTTATTAAGACCAATCATGGGTGCTGCTATTATATTGTTTTTTATGAGTACGGGGAAGTTATTTAGTGGACCACCTATTAAAACGGTACTTTATTTGGCTATTTGGGCTACTATAACTTGTATATTATTGATTCCTAAATATAAGTGGACTAATGTAAATTTAGTCATTGTGTTTAGTATAATGGCGATTGAAAGTTCAATTGGTTTAATAATGTTTAAAGAAATAAATGTATTATATTTGTTAGCCTTTATGTTTTACGTAACGATCATACGGTCATCATTATCTAGAACACCTATTGCTTCAATAATCGTTATGATTATTATTGCCTTAATTTATTCACGATTTGGCCATCAAGATTTATTGAGCGTTTTAACATATATTTTAATTTCAATTATTATTTATTTAAATGTAAAAAGTAGAATGCAGCGTAATGAAATGTATGATTTGAATAAACAACATTTAGTTAATTTAGAAAAAGCATATAGCCAACTACAAGAAGCATCTTCTACTGTAATGCAAAATGCAATTTTAGAAGAAAGAAACCGAATTGCTAGAGAGATTCATGATGCGGTCGGCCATAGTTTGACTTCTCTAATCGTTCAAATGCAAGCTTTACAATATATGGTGAAGAAGGACCCTAATCAAGCTGAAGATAGTTTAAAGGATATGCTAGTTGTTGCTCGAAAAGGTTTAGAAGATATTCGGAAATCTGTACACTCACTTGCTGATGAAATCCCTCAAACTGCAATTGGAACGTTAGAAATCCTACTTACACATATGGAATCATCTACAAGTATTCAATATTCCTTTCAAGCTGAGATTGGTGATGTTGAACTTGATGTAGAGGTATACAAAATAGTATTTAGAATTTTACAAGAATCAATTACGAATGTGATTCGCCATTCTAAAGCTACAAAATTAGACGTATTGCTAAGTAAAGAATCTGAATGCATCAATATGACAATTAGAGATAATGGATATTTGGATCATGCTCAAAACATTAGTGAAGGCTTTGGATTAAAATCAATGAGAGAAAGACTTGAAAAAATGCATGGATGTTTATCGTATTCAGTAATTACCCCACACGGATTCGAAATCGTTGCAAAAATACCGTTGTAACGAAAGAAAGGGTGAGAAAAATGTCTAATGAAAAAATAAAGGTTTTGCTAGTAGATGATCAAACGATGATTAGGCAAGGCTTTCGTTATGTAATTAACTTACAAGATGATATGAACTTAATCGGTGAGGCTTCTGATGGATTAGAAGCAATTAACATAGCAAAAGAAAAGCTTCCAGATGTTATTTTAATGGATATACAAATGCCAAATCTTTCTGGAATTGATGCTACAAAAGAAATAATGAAACAATTACCTCCAACGAAAATTGTTATTCTAACAACGTTTGATGATCAAGAATATATTTACCAAGGTATTCGTTCAGGCGCAATAGGCTTTTTATTAAAGGATGCGGATGTTGAGGAAATGCTTGAAGCAATACGCTCAGCATATCGAGGTGAAGCAATTTTTAAAACAAAGCTAGCGGCTGATGCACTATCGAAAGCGATAGTTTCTGGTTTTGCGATTCCCGGAAAAGAAGGCGAATCAATACTTATTGAAAAATTAACAGATCGTGAACAAGAAATCCTGCAAGAAATGGCATATGGCCTTCGAAATGATCAAATTGGCAAGAAATTATTTATTACAGAAGGTACAGTGAAATCACATGTCCATCGCATATTGCAAAAGTTTGGTTGTGAAGATCGAACACAAGTTGTCGTAACGGCACTTAGGAATGGAATGGTTAAATAGGCGGTTTACTTCGTATGTAAAAAGTAGATGTTATTTCTAGAGAAATAACATCTACTTTAATGAACCAGAGTCTATAAATGAAACTTTTTATGATGGCTTGTATTACTTTATAAATTAAATCGGAGGAAAGAGTTGGAAAGGGTAGTTTGCGGATAAAAGCTCGAGTTAGACGCATTTGAATGATATGGCTAAATTTTTTAGTAATAAATTTTGTAGAAGTTTTTTGAGTTATAGACTCGGTATGATATTTTTAATAGCTATTATATTAAATGCTTGTACAGGAGAGTTTGTGCTAGACTATGAACTATTTTTATAAAAAAAGGCTAGATTTTTTTTTGCAAAAAAGAGGAAAAAATAAATATTCTACGAACTATATTATTAATAATTTATTCTGTTAGTCCGAGGTACTTCTTTTATTAAAAATTGTATATGTATTTAATGAAGTAAGTTTGTTAACAATACAAAAATTAAATAAAATTTACTAAAGAGGTGTAATCAATGAGCGTCCATGAGCCAAACGAATTTGATGAATTGATAAAAAATGATACCGATTTAAATTTTATTAAGAAGTTTCCAGAAGTTGAAGATGCAATTGGAATTGATGAAATACTTAAGTGGCTAGAAGACTAACTTAATGAAATGAATTTAAAAAAAGTACTTTCTACAAAGGTAGAGAGTACTTTTTTTATTTTCATTATCTTTTATTGTGTTTGATTCTTCTCTTGACCATTTATATTCATTACATAATTTATTTAAAGGTATTGCTCTCTTATTTCTAGAAGTAGTTAAAGTGGAAAATTTTGTAAAGGCTTTCATTTTGGGATTTTAGCTTTAATTAACGTTTTTAATTAATCAATCACTTAATTAAGGAGGCATTTAAAAATGAAGGGAAATAGGTTTGATACAAAGTTAATACACGAAGGGTACAAAACTAGTGAGTATCACGGGAGTTTAACTCCACCGTTATTTCATACGTCAACGTATACATTTCCAACAGCGCAGCATGGTGAACAATCTTTTAGTGGAGAAATAGATGACTTTATTTATTCAAGGCTAGGAAATCCAACTGTTCAAATTTTAGAGGAACGAATGGCAGCTCTAGAAGAAGGCGAAGCAGCTTTAGCATTTGGTTCTGGCATGGCAGCTGTTTCAGCCACGATGTTCTCTTTAATAAGTTCAGGCGACCACATCATCTGCTCGAAAGGAATTTACGGTTGTACGTATGGATATTTAGAAATGCTAGAAAACAAGTTTGGTATTCAACATAACTTTTGTGAAATGGATACAGAAGAAAAATTAAGTGAATTAATTCAAGATAACACAAAGGTCATATTTATTGAGACTCCAATTAATCCAACAATGAAAGTGATCGACATTGAGATGATTGTAGAGGTAGCAAAGAAAAATAATATAACGCTTGTAGTTGATAATACATTTTGTTCCCCTTATCTACAAAAGCCACTTACGCTAGGATGTGACATTGTTCTTCATAGTGCCACGAAGTACATTAGTGGTCATGGAGATGTAGTTGCAGGAATCGTAGTTTGCAAAACAAAAGAGTTAGCTGAACGAATGCTCCCTATACGAAAAGACATCGGAGCAATTATGTCTCCGTTTGATGCATGGCTGCTGCTTCGAGGGTTAAAAACACTAGCAGTTCGAATGGATCGCCAATGTGAAAACGCTGAGAAGGTCGTTGCATATCTACAATCCAATCCAATCGTAAAAGAAGTGTTTTACCCTGGTGATTCAAAAAATAAAGACCATTATATTGCCAGTAAACAAATGAAAAAAGGTGGCGGTGTCATCGCCTTTACCATCCATGGCACGAAACA
Organism: Bacillus sp. AFS017336; assembly: GCF_002555445.1. Lineage (NCBI taxonomy): Bacteria > Bacillati > Bacillota > Bacilli > Caryophanales > Bacillaceae > Bacillus > Bacillus sp. AFS017336. The sequence goes on along the minus strand of NZ_NUCO01000020.1, from coordinate 314,025 downwards.
AGAAACACAGGAATTTATCAACCAATTAAAAATGGTAAAAATAGCAGTAAGCTTAGGCGATACCGAAACATTAATCCAACATCCAGCTACAATGACACACGCAGTCGTACCAAAAGAATTACAACAAAAAATGGGTATCACAGATAATTTGTTACGAATGTCCATAGGCCTTGAAGCATGGGAAGACATTGTGGCTGATCTAAGGCAAGCTTTTACTAAGTCTAGTGGTAATAAGGTATATTAATTTAGGATAATAGATAGAGGCTGTCCCGCGTGTAGTATTTAGGGGCAGCCTTATTTTTATATTTGTAGGTTAAGTTTAAAGGAAGAGTTTGGTCGGAGTGCAAATAAACATGTGGAAAGTGCAATTAAGAAAGTGGGAAGTGCAAATAAACCTTTGGGAAGTGCAAATGAGAAATCAGAAAGTGAAGTAAAGGTCGGAGTGCAAATAAACCTGTGAAAAGTGCAAATAAGAAATCAGGAAGTGCAAATAAAGGTCGAAGTGCAAATAAAAATAGAGAAACTGCAATTAAAATCAGTGAAACTACAATTAAAATTAACAAAACTGCAAATAAATTTAGTAAAACTGCAATTAAATGATCTAGTAACACTAATTACAAAGAATAATACCTATACCGGTAAGGGTATCTAACCTCGATATTTGCTCAAAAAGTAGATGAACATGAATAAATTTGCTCAGGATTCTTCCCAAACCGATTAAAAAAGTGAAGAAATCTACTAAAAATCTATAAATGAAGATCATAAATTCAAATCTAACTGAAAAAAGCCATTAAGATACCCCCATTTTCCATCTAGACAGACTTAAATCTTGAAGTTAAATAGGGGACGGACCTAAACATTGAAACGGTCAATTTAATTAGTTGAAATATTATATGGAACAAGCTATCTACATAGAGAAATTAAGGGGATTTTTTTGTAGAAAGATGATTCAAAAAGGGGGTATAACTAGTCAAAATCGTAATATTAATATTAAAAAAGCATCGATAAAGACTAAAAATATTTCTGGATAGACTTATCTCATTAATTGAAAGTAGCTCATACAATTCCCACCAAAAAACAAAAAAATCAAGCAACCCAAGTAAATGAATTGCTAGATTTTTAAAAATTTATTCATTCAAAGATTCAATTATTGGATAAAGCTCTTCTAAATGAGTAATTTCATATGAAGGAACCACTTCATTCCGTTCTTTTTTATGTCTGTTAATCCATACGTTCTTCATACCAATTCGGTTAGATCCTAGAATATCAGTCATTAGATTATCACCGACCATTATTACTTCATCTTTAGAAAGTTCCATTAATGAGAGAGCATGTTCGAATATGCTTGGGTCGGGTTTTCCTTTTCCGAAGTCTCCGGAAATTAGGATTTGATCAAAATGTTCTTTAATTTCAGGAGTGATTGAAAGTTTAGTGTGCTGTAAATCAGGTGAGCCGTTTGTGAGTAATAGAAGTTTATACTCTTCGTTTAATTGATTGAGCACAGCAAATGTTTCATCGTAAACAAATGGATTTCCTTTACGTTCTTCAGGGAAAGTATCAGCGAGTAATTGTCCAAATTCTTGGTCTTCAATGCCAAAGGATTTTAAAGCAAGCGTCCATGCATTTTTTCGATATGATGAAGTGTTCGCTCTCATTTTTGGGAATTGATCATGTTCCTCTAGGAAATTTCCCCAAAGTCCTTCAAAAGGGTTAATGCCAATTAATTTAGTGAATTCGTATGTATCGTATGATTCATAAAGATTTCTAGCTGATTCACGTACAGCTTTTTCAAAATCAAGCGGGTTAATTCCGTATTTTTCTGTAGCTAGTTTACATGTGTTGGCAAATGCTACTTCTACACTTTTTTGATCCCACAGTAATGTATCATCTAAATCAAAAATTATTCCTTTAATCATAAGATAGCTCCTTCTTAAAATGAATTGTCTAAATTATCCATAATCGTACTAGGAAAATGTAAATTAGTAAATAGGAAGTCTACTAAAATTTTAAAATTTTTTTATAGGATCATTGTAATGATTATCTATTTTAAATTAATAATATAGTACACTGGACGTCTCATCGGAATATAATACCTTATTGATTTTGTTTTAATTAATGATGAAAAGAGTGAGTATATGTCATTTGAGGATTTTGTAAACTGTCATACAATGCAGATTAATACGAAGGCGGTCTTTGATAAACAAAATAAATTAATGCGATATTCGCTTACGAGAACTTGGGATGAGTCAAAAAAGAAAGCTACACTTGTATTACTTAATCCTTGTAGAGCTAATCATCTAAAGAGTGATTATATATTGTCTAGATGCCTTAACTTTTTTATAGATTATAAGAAAAGTAGCTTCGGGTCACTAGAACTAGTAAATCTTTTTGCATTAATGGAACCTGATTCAATAAAGCTTAAAGGAAAAGAATGCGAGGTTGGCCCGCATAATGATGAGGCAATAAAACTAGCGATCAATAATGCTGATATTATTATTGTTGGCTGGGGTTCAAGTAAGCGGTTTAAATGGCGAATAAAAGAAGTTCTAGAGCTTTTAGAACCTTATAAAGATAAATTATATAATTTTTGTGACGACTCAAATCGTAAGGAAATATTGATTCACCCTTTCATTTTAGCTGAACGACATTGGTTAGAAAAACTAAATTTTGAAGCTCTTTATGATTGGGCATCAAAAGAACATCTTTAATAGTAAATTCTAATAAACAACTCATTTTTGGGTTGTTTTTTTTGTTTAATTTAGGGCGAAAATTTTTAAAAAATTGTTATAATTAAATTACTACTTAAAAAATAAATCGATTAGAATAAGCTATTTTTTATGAATTCAATTATTACTTGAGTCCATTTTTAAGCAATTCAAGTAATGCTTGATATTAAAAAGTCATGTAGCTAGATACAATTAAATTATCTTATGACAAGAGGTGATGTAAATGTTTGATATGAAAAAAGTAGGTAGACGAATCGCACAATTAAGAAAAGCAAACAAGATTACACAAATGAAGTTAGCTGATCAATTAGGTGTTAGCTTTCAAGCAATTAGTAACTGGGAACGTGGGGAAACAATGCCTGATATTTCAAAGCTACCCGAGCTTGCAGAGATTTTTAATGTAAGTATTGATGAAATTTTAGGAAACGAAAAAGGGATTAAATTAATTAATAATTTAATCGAAAAGGATCATGATGATACATCGATTGTGATTGAAGTAGAAAAAGAAGAATTTTTAAACATAGCACCTATACTTAATATTGAACAAGCAGACTTAGTGTTTAAAAATGTTGAGAATGAGCTTACTTTGAAGGATACTTCAGAAATTGCCCCGTTTATTAGTGAAGAAATTATCGATGAATGTGCAAAGAAAGAATTCGATTCAAACGGAATTAAAGAATTATCTCGAATGGCATCTTATATTAGTAAAGAAGTGACTGATGGATTTGCAAAGAAAGCGTTTGAGTCAAAAGGAATAGGAGAATTACTACAAATTGCTCCATTTATTAGTAAAGAATTAATTGACGAATTTGCAATGAAAGAATTTGAAACCACTGGTATTAAAGAATTAACAATGTTGGCACCGTTTATAAGCGAGGAAGTAATCAATGAATGCGCGAAGAAAGAATTTGAGCTAAATGGCATAAAAGGGTTAACGACATTGGCACCATTTATTAGTGAAGAAATAGTCGATGAATGCGCAAAGAAAGAATTTGAGTTAAATGGTATAAAGGGATTAACATCAATGGCACCATTTATAAGCGATGAAATGATTGATGAATGCGCAAAAAAAGAGTTTGAGCTAAATGGCATAAAAGAGTTAACAGCAATGGCTCCATTTATTAGTGATGCAACAATAGATGAATGTGCAAAGAAAGAGTTTGAAATAAATGGTATAAAAGGATTAACATCAATGGCTCCATTTTTAAGCGATGAAATAATCGATGAATGCGCAAAGAAAGAGTTCGAAATTAACGGCATAAAAGGATTAACATCAATGGCCCCGTTTATAAGTGATGAAATAATCGATGAGTGCGCTAGAAAAGAGTTTGAGAGAAATGGTGTAAAAGAATTAACATCAATGGCAGCATTTATTAGCGATGAAATGATTGATGAATGTGCAAAGAAAGAGTTTGATACAAATGGTATTAATGGATTAACATCAATGGCCCCATTTATAAGTGATGAAGTCATTAACGAATGTGCAAGAAAAAGCTATGAATTAAATGGTATTAAATCTTTAACATCGATTTGTCCATTTATTGAAAGTGACCTTCTTAATGAACTTGCATTAGATGCCATATCCAAAAATGGTATAAATGAAATTATTACAATTATTCCATTTTTAGATTCAAACATTTTAAAGAATGGTGTTATTAAATAAGTTTTACTTTTCCTAAGGGGGCGCACTATGCCCCTTTTTCGTTTTTTTTTATGAAAAAAGATATCTTTTAAGAGTTTTGAAATATAAAATAGTCAATAGTTAAAATGTTAATGAGTGCTATAATTGATGTTAAATTTTTTAATATTTTGATGTTATTTTTTGTTTTACTGGATAATTTGTTTGTAAAATTCCAATAAACTTTAGTAATGGCTCTTTTCAGAATATAAATTATTGAGATGCTATTTGTTTGAGAACAAATTCAATTATTAGTTTGTGAGTAGAGGATTTTCCGATTTTAGCAAAATAAATGAGTATTTAATTTCTATTTTTCTCTAACAAAAGGGACTTAGTAATATTCTTTAATGCCTACTTTTTTATATTGAAGATGTTGATTGGAGCGGAGGGGTGCTCGACTCCTATGGGAGATGNNGAGACCCCGCAGGCGCGCCGAGGAGGCTCAGGTCTCGCCCCATGGAAAGCGAGAACCCTGTAGTGGAAATCAACCACATACAGCTTCTTTTCCCTGGGTTAAATTTTTGATTAATTAACAATTTCTTTTCAACAGCATGAAAAGAGATATCTTTTGGACAATTTGTTAATATCCTTTATGATAGATAAGAGAAAATAAAGAAAAGGTGACTTATGAAGAAATTAATTATTATCGGAGCTTTGGCCATTTGTCTGATCATATCAGCTCAGACGAATCCTACGAAGGGTGAGTTTGTTAGCTGGGCAAAAGATGAACTTAAATCGGAATCAAAAAATAAGTATCTTGATTTTGGAATTGATTTATTAGGTGAAAAATTAATTAGTTCAGTGACAACTAATAAAGATTATGTCTTTTTTTCGATTTATGAGGTTAAGGCTTTTGACAAGCAAATAAAAGTAGTAGGTTTATTTAATCACTTTATTCCGATTTCAAAAAAATAAGGTAGAGAGTTAGTGGAAAATTTTGATAACAAGTATATAATAGAAAGATAAAATGAATGAGGTGAGAAAGCATGAGTAAATCAAGAGCAAAAAAATTGCGAGAAAAGTTAACTAGGGAAGGGAACCGTAACCCTGAATTAAGTAGAAGTCCATTTTCGATGTTAGATTTAAATACGCGTAGAACGAAAACGAAACAAGAAAAACTAAATCAAGTGAAACATAAAAAACAGTCCTTTGGAAAAGATGATTTTCAAAAGGACTGTTTTTATTTACGGACAAATAGCCTTATTTTTTTACTTTACTAGCGAATTTAACAGTTAGGTTTGCTTTATATGCTTCAAGCTGAGCTTCTGCTTGATTATATGCATCATTGAATTTTTTATAAACTGCAGTACCTGAAACAAGAGCATTTTTAGCTTTTGTAACATCTCTATTATCAATTGCAGAATATAAGCTTGAGTCTTCATCCTCTTCTAAATCATCAATCGCTGCAAAATTCTCATTAAATAATTTAGTAAACATCTTATCGATATCAGTTTCGATTTGATGGTGTGTTGAGTAATCCATATTAAGAACTTCATAAGCATAGTTTAAAACATCATGTTCTTTGCTTGATAATCCATATAAATTCTGCATTGCAAGATCTGATTCTACTTCAAAGTTTTTATATTCAACAGGTAACTTTTGACGAATATAAACTTCATTTTCTGTATAAATTTGATCCTCGATTTCGTATACATATTCCTCAATGCTATCATATGTATGATTTTGGTAATTTCGAATTGCCATTAATTTATTTTTTTGTGTTGTAAAGTATGTTTTAGCGCTTTTTGAATCTACTTTTTTAACATAAGTATTAAATTGTGCTGTTACTTTTTTCATATCAATTGCTGCATTATCTTTACGTGCTTTTTCAATTCGTGTTTTATATCCAGCAATTTTTTTAACTAAACCATCTTTGTTAGTATAGTTATATTTTGTAAATAAAGTTAGATCAGTTCGTAATTCCATGTAATAATCATGTATATCCTGATCATCTGAAGCTATTGCATTTTTATAACTTGTAAGTGTTTTAATATAAGAACTTACTTGTTTTTTTAAGTTGTTTTGGGCTTGAACAACTTTAGGGTTAGTTGCTGCATGAGTTTCTGTTGGAAGAATACTAAATAAAATACCAGCTGATAAAGTTGTTGCAGTTGCTAGGGTTGCGATTTTTTTTAATTTTTTCATAATAATCTCCTGATAATAAAATTGTTATACATTTCGTAATATTAGTATAATACAAGTTACAAAAATATTAAATATATATTAATAGAATTAAGAATACTTTAAATTACCTTTAAATGAAGTTTGATAAGTCACTTCACTTAAAGGTAAATAAATTTAGTGCTACAATCATAAGCTAGTAAAGTCTTTTTTAGTCTCGGGAGGCACTTACAATAAGTTGGGCAATTCGTCTTGAATACAATTTTGCTGTAGACATATGATCGCCACTTCCTTGAATAAACCGATAAACTCCTAATTTACTAGCCATGTAGGGGTACCAGCCAGAGTTAGCTGTATCTTCTTGTAAATTAATAAAGCTTCTAGGGATAGATAATTGGTAAAAGGTTTTTAAATCTAGTTTTTCAAAAAGCGGAGTAGCTGGTTCTGGGGTGGTCGCGCTATAAATTTGCTGTGCCGTTTGTAAATCAGCTAAATTAACAAATACATCTCTGAAATATTGGAATGGTAGTTTTATCGTATTGTCAGTAGACTGTTGTGCTAAGCCTAAAAGGAATTTTTGTGCTTGTGCTGGATATTGATCAGCTAAGCTTTCACCATCATTTAAAACAAAAGCATTCCAGAATACTAGTCGTTTAATTCTGTCGTGCAGCTGTTCAGCAACTTTTTGTATGACTGTTCCGCCAAGGTTATGACCTACTAAAATAATCTTATTAAGTTTATTTGAAGTTATATAATGTACAACTTGCTTCGTGAGGATTTCATGATTTACATTTTTATCTTTATCTGTTCCATGCCCAGGTAATTGTGGTGTATGAACAATATGCCCCATTTTTTGTAATTCACGTGTAATCCCGTGCCAGAAGAATGGATCAACCCATGAACCGTGAACTAGTACAAAAATAAGTTGAGCATGTTGACGGTAAAAAAAGTCGGATTTATCATTTAAATGATACTCTTGCTGTATAGGATATGGCTGATATTCGTTATGCCAATTTTGGTGATAATAATAAGGATTATTTAAGTTAGGATTCATATTTCGATGTTTATAGTTAATAGGATGATTCAATTCATGGGATTTTTTACTGGTCATGCTAATTAGTCCCTCCTCGTTAATCTTTCTCATCGTATGCACCTGTTTGTTAGAAGGTGCCCATTCTAGTTACTGAAAATGAATGTAAAGGTTTTCTAGGATTAAATAATAGTTTAGGAGGAGATTATTATTAAAAAAGCTGTTTTTTTAATTGTTGTTGTGTTAGTCGTTTGTACTAGCATTTATTTTGCAGTGAAAGATAAAGTATTTAAAGAAACACCGGCTCAAAATTCACATCATCAAAATGAAGTGGAAACTAGTCATAATAATCATCTTTCAACTGAAGAAGTATTAAATGGAATTTTGACAAGTGCTAAACAAGGGGAAATACCAAATCAAAATAAAATAACAGTCGGGAAGACTTTATTAATGGATATAAAAAATCAATTTGGTGAGCCTGCTGAGAAAGCTGAGGTTGCTAACGGCACCTATTTAACCTATCAATCACAAGAATTCTCAGTAGGATATGACAACGAAAATCGAATTTTTGAAGTAAGATCATACGATCCTAATTTAAAACAAGTTCACTATAACGATATTATTAATCAATTAAATAAGCCAAGTGAGGTTAAATATTATAAGGATCAAGAAGTTGATCAAATTATTATAATTTACAACTTGCCTAACAACTATGAATTGAAATTTATTTTACCGAAGCCAACAAAGGAAAATGAGAATCCGGCAGTTGATCATACTTCAGTCTTACTCATTGAACAAATACAACCAAGCACGGGCTCAAACATTGATCAAATGATTAATGAGATGTCACTACAAGAAAAAATAGGTCAAATGATTATAGCCGGATTTAATGGACCAAATTACTCTAATAGTTTAAAAGAACTAGTTGAACAATATCATATTGGAGGATTTATTTTTTACAATGAAAATTTAAATAATATTTCTCAAACAGTGAATCTAGTTAATTCGATTAAGGCTTCGAATAAAAATAATCACTTACCAATATTATTTGGAGTCGACCAAGAAGGTGGAAGGGTATCTCGTTTACCTGGAAATATTGGAAAGATACCGACAAATGAACAAATTGGAAAGAAAAATGATGGGAAATTCTCATTTGAAATTGGCCAAATTCTTGGAGAGCAGTTACAGGCTTTTGGCTTAAATATGGACTTCGCACCAGTTTTAGATGTAAATAGTAATCCTAATAATCCAGTTATTGGCGACAGGTCATTTAGTAATAATCCGGAAACTGTTAGTAAATTAGGCATCCAAACAATGAAAGGTATTCAATCAGAAAATATCATTCCAGTCGTAAAGCATTTCCCAGGTCACGGTGATACTTCTGTTGATTCACATTTAGAGTTACCTGTTGTAAACAAATCGTATACTGATTTAAAATCGCTAGAATTAATCCCGTTTAAAGATGCTATTAGTCAACATGCAGATGCTGTTATGATCGCTCATATTTTATTACCTAAAATTGATTCTAATTACCCTGCTTCTATGTCAAAGGTGGTCATTTCTTCTATATTAAGAAATGATTTAAAATATAATGGGGTAGTTATGACAGATGATATGACAATGTCGGCAATTGGTAATCATTATAATTTGGAAAAAGCAGCGGTTACTTCAATTTTAGCTGGAAGTGATATTGTTATGGTTGCTCATGATCCAAACAAAACAAAAGCTGTATTTAAAGCAATTGAAACAGCTGTAAATAATAAAACAATCTCAGAGGAACGAATAAATGAGAGCGTAAAAAGAATTATTTTACTCAAACAAAAATATAAACTAAATAATAATCCAGTAAAACTGACGGATACTCGACAGCTAGCTGAAAAAACAAATAAATTATTAACTAAATAGAAAAATTAGCAAAAAAAGGAAATTACCACCTTCTGGCGAATTAATAACCTAAAAAGGTGGTGTTTTTTCTGTCTACTAAGATTTCAGATGCAGGGCTAATGCTTTTAGCTATTTTTAATGAGCTTCAAGAAAAAGAGCCGGACTTTGATAAAGGACTCCATAATGATGTTGGAGTACCAATTGATGACGTCGAATCTGCATTAATTGAACTAGAGATGAATGGTTTTATTAGCGGTTTAATATGGATCAAAAGTGACATAGATCAAAAGGAAATAGCTTCATTGTATAAAGTGTCAATAACACCAACAGGTTTAGCAAGAGTAATTGAGCTGTTAAGATGAACTAACCTCAGATGTTTTAGACATTTGAGGTTTTTTGACAGAAAAAAAGGAGGAGAAAAAGTGGAAATCAAAAAAGTAAACCCTGAAGCAGTAGCTGCACCACTTGGACAATATAGTCATATAACAATCGTCCCAAGAAATGCAGAACTTGTAGTATTATCAGGACAAGTGGGAAACGACAAAAATGGAAACTTACCAAAGGATATCGAAAGCCAATTCGAGAATGCACTTGAAAATATTAAAAGGATACTTGAAAGTGAAAAAATCGATTTAAACAACATCTTTAAAATTAATTTTTGGCTAACAGAGAATATCGATCGCCAATTCTTTTTAGACTGTTGGGGTCAGTTTCACGCAGGTAACCCGCCTGCAACAACATATGCCTATGTATCATCTTTAGTAAATCCAAACATTAAAATTGAAGTTGAAGCTTGGGCAGCAAGATAATCAATTTGATTGTACATAAATTACTCATGGTAATGACTGGTATAACATAGTGTGCTTTGGGAAACTTAAGTGGAGGTAATCGGTTTGAAAGCGAGATGAATAATTGAAATGGAAGAATTCGAGTCTCAATTAAATCCTATTATAAGGAAAAATATAACTCAAACATTAACTCAACTTAATACAAGAATAGAAGGTATGATTGGCAAAATTGAAAATAAAGGATGCTGCATTTTAACTGAATTTGAGAATATCCATCGCGTTTTTAATAATTTACAAATGGATGCTGCATCGTTTTATTTAAATTCCTATCTTTCACCTTATACGGATGTCTTTGAAGAACTGACAATCTCCGTACAAAACCTATCCAAACGTAAGCATGGTGGATTGATTGTTGTAAAAAGAGATGACTCACTTGAAGAATTAATGAGTTCAGGGATTCACGTCGGTGCAAACTTATCCCCGGCCTTATTAGAATCAATTTTTTATCCAGGTAGCCCATTACATGACGGAGCTGTACTCATTGACAATAATATGATCATTTCTGCGGGTAATGTGCTCCCACTTTCTAAAACAACATATGATAACAAAAAACTTGGAACAAGGCATCGAGCTGCAATTGGAATATCCGAGCAAAGCGATGCACTTGCTTTAGTTGTATCAGAAGAAACAGGCAATATTTCCTTTGCTTTTAAAGGAAGTTTATATCCTGTTCAATATGGTGCTCCGATTAATTAAAAAAAAACGATCAAATCGATTGTTTTTTATTTTTTTCAAATTTTATGGATTGTATTGTCTTTCGAATCATATTATGATTATACTTAATTAATCCGATACGAAAGGTTGGTTTTTGGTATGTCTACTCCAAAATTAAATACAATCCCATTACCTTTAGTTCGTACAAATCAATGGACGATCTTTATTTCTGTTATTTTAACTTGGATTACGGGCCAGTACTGGCTATTACTTATTCCTTTGATTAGCGGCGTTAGTGGTTTACTCTTTGATTTTCATCCAATCATAAAGTTTGCGAAACAATTTTTAAAAAAGCAACCATCAAGCTACCCACAAGAGGATAAAGTGCAACAAAATTTTAATCAAACAATTGCAGTCTCTTGTTTGTCACTTGCATTTATTGGTGCATTACTAGGCTGGAACATTTTGTTTTATGTGTTTTCAATAATGGTCGCATTGGCATCGTTTATCGCAATCAACGGATTTTGCGTCGGATGCTATATTCATTTTCAATGGAACCAATATAAATACCGAAAGAGTTTGAGGTAAAATCGGAGTCTTCTCATTAAATGGGAGGGCTTTTTTTGTGAATTGTAAACAAAATTCGGTATACTAGTTATTGAATATTAAACGAAAAAAATTAAAATAGAAATTGAAGAAAAATAAAATAGATGAATTTACTGCATCAGGAGGGAGATAAGAAATGATTCAATGGAAAGAAGACATTATGATTGATACAAATATCGAGAAAGTGTGGAGTTTATTTTTAGATAAAAATATTAAGAAAATAATGCCAAAAGTTGATGAGCATAATTTAATCGATAAGAACGAGAATGAAGTAGGGGCAAAGCATCATCAGAGTTATCGTGAAGGTAAACGTGTAGAAAGTTATATCGTTGAAACTTTAGCATATGAGGATACAGAAACATATAAGAAAAAGAAAATTCAGTTCGTTTTAGCGAATACATTTGAATCGAATTTGACGTTTATTCTAGAAAAAATCGACGACACACACACGAAATTTACTTATGAAGGTACGAATGCCGGGGTTAATTTTATGGGACGAGCAATGTTAAAACTTGCTAATCCAAAGGGAAATAATTTAAAAGCTGTTCATGAGTTTTTACAACGAGTGGAACAAGAGTCATTAAAAGGACAGGAATAGTTATCTCATAACGAACAAAAAGGAGAGCAGTGAGCTCTCCTTTTTTATGATTGATTTGAAACTTTACTTAATAGCTCATAAGAATTTAAACGCGCATTATGATCGAAAACAGTAGCGTTTACCATGATTTCATCAGCTTTTGTCATGTTTAAAATTGCTTGTAGCTTTTCGGTTACAGTATCAACCGTCCCAATCGCAGACAGTCTCATTTGATTTTCTAATGTTTGTTTTTCATACGGACTCCAAATTTCTTCCATATCGTCAACTGGTGGTTTTAATAATGCTGGTTTACCACCGCGAACTAAATTTAAAAATGATTGTTGTTGTGTTGTGAAAAGTATTTTTGCTTCTTTATCTGTATCAGCAACAACGACATTTAATCCGATCATTGCATAAGGTTCATCTAAAAATTCAGATGGTTTAAAGTTATTATGATACATTTGCATAGCTTGAACTGTGTAGTCTGGTGCAAAATGCGCTGCAAAAGCAAATGGTAAGCCTAATTCAGCAGCTAGTTGAGCACTAAAACCGCTTGAACCTAGAAGCCAGATTGGTATATTTAATCCTTCACCGGGTACAGCTTGAACTGTTAAACTTCCTAATCCACCAGGAGGATTGAAGTAATTTTGTAATTCTTCTAATTGGGCAGGGAAGTCCTCATGACTACGTAAATCTCTACGTAACGCCCTTGTCGTTGACATATCACTACCAGGAGCACGACCTAATCCAAGATCTATTCGACCTGGATGCAATGATTCTAATGTACCAAACTGTTCAGCTATTACTAAAGGAGCATGATTTGGTAGCATGATCCCACCAGAACCAACTCGAATGGTTGATGTCCCACTTGCGATATGACCAATCACAACTGAAGTCGCAGAACTTGCAACTGCTGGCATATTATGATGCTCAGCAAACCAGTAACGATGATATCCCCACTTTTCAGCATGCTGCGCTAAATCAAGGCTATTTTTAAAAGCATCTGCAGGAGTGCTTCCTTCAACAACAGGAGCTAAGTCTAACACAGATAAAGGTATTTCATTTAATTTCTTAGCAACTTTATCTTGGAAACGATTATTCATCATAAAATTTTCCTCCTAAAAAACATTATTTAATATATGGAAATATCGAGACTTTTTTATTCTTGAAAAACTGTGTTTGAATTATATACAGTATGCTAAGATTATAGAAAATCTAAGGACATAATACAAGTTTTTGAACTTGAAAATATTTATACAATAAAAACTACTTTTGGGAACATAAAGTACTTTTGGAAAAAAGAAAAAAATTTGTAAATAAATGTATAGAATAATTTTTAAGAATCATACTATCTTTAATCTGATAAACAACATCAGAGCATCCAAAAGACAAAGGAGTCAACAACATGGCAAACAGAAGATCTTCAAATCAATATGCTTCACCAAATGCAAATTCAGCAATTGAGCAAATGAAGTTCGAAATAGCTTCTGAATTTGGAGTGCACTTAGGACCAGACACAACTTCACGCGCTAACGGTTCAGTTGGTGGCGAAATTACAAAGCGTCTAGTTCAAATGGCAGAACAAAGCCTAGGCGGATATGCTCGTTAAATAAAAAGTAAGGATGGAAAGAAAACTTTCTATCCTTTTTTTTGCACATTTTTATAGTAGCAACAGTGAAGAATTTAGATGAAAAGGCTTGCCAATCGCCGAGTTTGAACTACTTCTTCCACCCAACAAAACTGTTAATTCCTAGTATTTATATAAGAATGAAACTACTATATACTTGCAAGGGATACGAAAACGGGAGATAATAATGTCACTGGATGGTGATTAATATGTCAAGTTGTAAAAATTCCGTTACTCCTAAGTGGTTCGGATTTGCTATTCAGGCATTAGTTTTACTAGCAACAACAGAAGGGGTTACACCAAGTAAAGCAATCGCAAAACATATTAGATCAGGTGTTTCTTTTATGAGAAGAATCATGGCTCCTCTCGTAAAAGAAAAAATAGTAGAAGCAAGAGAAGGACGAGACGGTGGCTACTTATTAGCCAAGTCACCTGAGGAAATTACCTTAAAACAAGTCTATATTGCCCTACAAATGACAGAACCTCTATCAACCGCACTAATCGAATCCACTTCTGACTGTACTAGCGGACGTGTAATGAACAATGTATTTTCAGACTTTGCAATTGAAGCAGAAGAACACTTACTTGGTTTTTTATGTAACTATACTTTAGCCGATTTTGTAAGACGTGCCAGTCATAAAACAATCGAATCACTTTGAAAATATCGTACATTTGGATGTACGATATTTTTATTTTTTTGTGGGGGGGTGTGATCGCAAATTATGTGGGGGATTTGAAATAAAAATAGTGTGATCGCAAATAAAAGGTGCCATCGCAAATAAAATTTGAGAATCGCAATTAAAATAGTGTAATCGCAAATAAAAAACAGAAATCGCAATTAAAATGACGCTATCGCAAATAAAAAATGAAAATCGCAATTAAATTCGTAGAATCGCAAATAAATTTCGAGAATCGCAAATAAAAATTGCAGAATCGCAAATAAAGCTTAAAAAGACTTAGATATTGTTAGAAAGGATCTTATTTTTCTATTAGTTGGAACGTTTTTGAGTTGAATCATGAACAAATTAAGTTTAATGCGTTCGTTTTAGTTGAAAACTTCTTCATTTTTGAATGATTCGTTGGTACTCATTTTTGTGAGTCGGAAGAACTGCAAATAAAGATCATTACTCTGCAAATAAGGCTATTAAAACTGCAAATAAAGTTTGAGGTGCAAATAAAAAAGCCAAATCTGCAAATAAAATTAGGTAAGTGCAAATAAAAATTCTAAATCTGCAATTAAAAATACTGAAACTGCAAATAAAAAAGAATCATCATATAAAACTACTTAAAAGATCACTAAAATTTCTTCATAATGACTAAGCTCTACTTTAGAATTGCAAATTATCACCTAAATCCTCTAAAATTAGCCCATTTCAACAATAATTTATACTAATCCAATGAAAAATAAAAAATGCACTTGATATGAGAACAGTTATAGAATATACTAACATTAAGTTAATTACTTACAAAAAGTAACCACTTGATTTTATTACACTTTTTTTATCTGTACCGTTCCTAAATAAAGTAATTTTAAATCTGAACTCTACTCAAATTAATTAAGTAATCAGGTGTAATCTGAACTATTCTCAAATCAATAAACTAATCAGCTTTAATCCATACTGCACCTAAATCAAGTTCAGTAAACAACTATAATCTATACTGTTCTCATAATAAGTTCAGTAGTCAATTTTATACTTAACTGCACTCAAGTTAAGTTCAGTAAAACAAAAATATTAAATAAAGGGAGAGAATTTACATGAAATGGTTCACTAGAATTATCCAAGGAGTTTTAATTATTGCATTCTTAATGTCTGGGTTTGTGAAACTAAGTGGTAATGCTCAGATGTTACATGATTTTAAAGAGGTTTATGGTTATTCAAAGGGTATGATGTATACGATTGGTTCGTTTGAGGTGTTAGGTGCGATTGGTTTATTAGTTGGTTATTGGAAGACATTTATAGGTAAGCTTGCTTCAATTGGATTAGTCATTATTATGGTCGGTGCTGTATTTACTCATTTACATGCAGGTCAAGGCATGAGTGTTGCAATGGCTCCATTTATTCTGTTAGTGTTAACATTAATTGTTCTATTTTCAAGAGGAGGTAAATTAAAATGAATTTTCATGAAAAGCCACAAGTTTATGCTCCAACGGTTGAATTGAAAGTTGCAAGTTTAGAGCGTTCGTTAGCGTTTTATCAAGAGGTTATTGGTTTAAAAGTATTGGAGCATTCAACAACAACAGCTAGTTTAACAGCTGATGGGGTAAATGTTTTAATTAATTTAGTTCAACCAGACAATGTTACGCCTAGAAATGAACGAAATACTGGGTTGTATCATTTAGCGTTATTAGTACCAACCAGAAAAGATTTAGGTATTGTGCTTAAGCATTTAATAGAAACTAGAAATCCGCTTCAAGGTGGTTCTGATCATTTAGTTAGTGAAGCGATTTATTTAGCGGATCCAGATATGAATGGTATTGAGATTTATGTAGACCGTCCATCTGAGAATTGGCAATGGCATAATGAGTATGTTGTGATGGATAGTAAACGATTAGATGTAGAGGGATTATTAGCTCTAGCTGAGAATGAATCTTTTACTGGATTACCTAAAGGAACGATTATGGGACATATCCATTTACAAGTTTCTGATTTGGCTAGTACGGAGAAGTTTTATTGTGAAGGGCTTGGATTTGATGTTGTGACGAAGTACGGTGCACAGGCATTATTTATTTCTACAGGTCGTTATCATCATCATATCGGATTAAATACATGGCATAGTGCAGGGGGTTCTGCAGCAAGTGAGAGTAGTGCAGGATTAAAGAACTTTACTTTGTTATATCCAAGCGAAGAAGAAAAATTAAAAGTTGTAAATCGTTTAAAAGATATGGGGGCGACAGTATTTGTAGAAGATGGTACTACATTTACGAAGGATCCTTCAGGCATAACAATTAAATTATTAGTTGGTTAAGGAAAGAAAGAGACATTTTCAACAGTTTATCTGTTTGAGTATGTCTCTTTTTTTCGTTTATTTCTATCATATTTTTTCATTGAAAATAATATATTTGAACAACATGTACATTTACTAACTTTGGGTGAGGGGACTAAAAAGGGGAGTGAAAAAGTGTTACATATTGTGGTTTGTATTAAACAAGTTCCAGATACGAAAATCATTAAGATGAATCCGAAAACGAATACGATGGATCGTTCAAGTGCGCCTGCGATTTTAAATCCGTATGATGCTCATGCAGTTGAGGAAGCTGTTCGAATTAAAAATAAATATGGAGGAAAGGTGTCAGTCATTACGATGGGGCCTCCGCCAGCAGTAAAGGCAATTCGGAAATGTATCGAAATTGGTGCAGATGAAGGGTATATGATTTCAGATCGTGCATTTGCAGGAGCTGATACTTTAGCGACAAGCTATGCGTTGACAAAAGCAATTGAGAAAATAGGACAAATTCAAGCGGTTGATTTAATTGTATGTGGAAAGATGACTATTGACGGTGATACTGGACAAGTTGGACCAGGTATTGCACGTCGTTTAGATATTCCTCCGTTAACTTCTGTTAAGAAGGTTCAAGAAATAAATAAAGATGATGGATATGCAATTGTTCATCGGAAAATTGAAGATGGACATGAAGTGATAAAGACGACATTACCTTGTTTATTCGCGGTTGAAAAGGAAATAAATGAAGTTCCATATTCACCGCTTCCAAATTTAATTAAAGCTGCAAGGTATAATCCAACGATTTGGGCTGTTAAGGATTTAGAGAATATTGATATTAAACAATTAGGGTTAAAAGGTTCACCGACGATTGTATCAAAAGTTTGGGCTCCGCCAAAGGCCAAAGGTGGAACGATTTTTGAAGGAACATCACTAGAGAAAGTAAATGAACTAATGAAAATTTTAAATGAGAAGAAAGCATTATTTGAAGTGAAAGGAGGGGTATAAATGGATTTCTCAGAGTACAAAGGAATTTGGGTATTTATTGAAGAAAACGAAAAAGTCATTGCACCGGTATCGCTAGAACTTCTCGGTGCTGGTAAAGAATTAGCAGAAAAGCGTGGATGTGAACTAGCAGGATTGTTAATTGGTGAAAACGTGAAATCGTTAGCCCCTACACTATTTGAATACGGTGCTGACATCGTTTACGTATATGATGATCCAATTTTTAAAGATTATCGTACGGAATCCTTTATGAAAGCAGTGCTTGAATGCTCCAACAAATATAAGCCTGAAATTTTACTATACGGTGCAACTTCAAAAGGAAAAGACTTGGCAAGCGCGGTAGCTACTGATTTACCTACTGGTTTAACGGCGGATACGACTGTTTTAGATGTTGAAGAAGATACTGGATTATTGTTAGCTAGTCGACCGGCTTTTGGTGGAAATATTATGGCAACGATTCTTTGTAAGAAATATAGACCTCAGATGGCTACAGTTCGTCCAAAGGTTATGAAAGCGCTCACCCCTACTCCTGGTGCTGAAGGAGTTGTGATTGAAGAGGAAATTGATTTAAAAGAAGAAGA
Source organism: Bacillus sp. AFS017336 (assembly GCF_002555445.1). Lineage (NCBI taxonomy): Bacteria > Bacillati > Bacillota > Bacilli > Caryophanales > Bacillaceae > Bacillus > Bacillus sp. AFS017336. Next base: position 295,748 of record NZ_NUCO01000020.1, on the reverse strand, counting down.
TATTCGTACGAAAGTATTAGAAATTGTCCGTGCAACTACTAAAAAGGTTCGAATTGATGAAGCGGATATTATTGTGGCAGGCGGTAAAGGGCTGGGAAGTAAGGAAGGTTTTCAGCTAATCAATCTATTTGCTGAATCAATTGGCGCAGCTGTTGGAGCTAGTCGTGATGTTGTAGAAGCTGGCTGGGTTGAACATCACCATCAAGTCGGTCAGACAGGTGTGACCGTTACACCTAAAATTTATTTTGCTATAGGGATATCTGGCGCAATACAACATATTGTTGGAATGCAAAATTCAGGCCTTATTATTGCGATAAATAAGGATCCGAATGCGGCAATTTTTCAATCTTGTCATTACGGCATCGTAGGAGACGCATTTGAAATTGTACCAATGCTAATTAACCAATTCCAAGAAAGTTTATCTTTAAAGGAGGAAAATCACGATCATGCCGGAAAAATTTGATGTAATTGTCGTTGGAGCAGGCCCAGCAGGTATATCATGTGCATACGAGCTCGCCAAAAAAGGTGTTAGTGTTGTCCTTATTGAAAGAGGGGAATATCCCGGTTCAAAAAACGTTATGGGTGGCGTCTTATATCGAAAAATGATGGAGGACATTATACCTGAGTTTTGGAAGGATGCTCCAATTGAACGTGTTATTGTTGAACAACGTGTAATGATGCTTGATAAACAATCAGCTACAACCTTTGGGTATAAAGGGCTTGAATTTGCTGAAGAACCTTTCAATAATTTTACTGTTCTTCGCTCAAAGTTTGATCAATGGTTCGCTCAAAAAGCAGTAGAACAAGGTGCTTTGTTAATCAATGAAACGGTTGTACTAGAGTGTATCGTCGAAAATGATGTAGTAATTGGGGTAAGAACAGATCGTCCAGATGGCGATTTATATGCAGATGTTGTTGTTCTTGCTGATGGAGTAAATTCACTTTTAGGAAAATCATTAGGTTTCCATAAAGAATGGAGACCAGATGAAGTCGCATTAGCAACGATGGAAATTTTAAAACTAGACAGTAAAATTATTCAAGATCGCTTTGGACTAGAAGGAAATCAAGGGGTCGCAATTGAGCTTTTTGGAGATGCGACAAAAGGGATCGTCGGAACAGGATTTTTATATACAAATAAAGACTCGCTAAGCATTGGGGTCGGTACATTATTATCAGGTATGATTGAGCAGAAAATAAAACCATATGACTTACTTGAATATGTAAAGAATCACCCGATGATTAGACCATATATTCAGGGAAGTGAGCCTCAAGAATATTTAGCACATTTAATTCCTGAAGGTGGTTATAAATCGATTCCTAAATTAGTAGGTAATGGAGTATTGGTAATTGGTGATGCAGCGCAGTTAGTTAACGCAATTCATCGTGAAGGTTCAAATATGGCAATGACTTCTGGAAGATTAGCAGCAGAGACGATTATCGAAGCTAAAGCACTTGATAATTATTCTGATGTAGTTCTAAAATCATATGCTGATAAATTACTAGCTAGTTTTGTTGGGCAGGATTTGAAGAAATATAAGGATGCAACTCACCATTTTGAAAAATTCCCTCAATATTTCGAGCAATATATTCCACTATTAAATAAATCTGCTAGCCAAATGTTTACAGTAGATGGTAAGTCTAAATGGGAAAAACAAAAGAATATTATGAGTAATTTAGGAGGAGCAAAAGCTAAGTTTAAGCTAGCGAAAGACGTATATAAAGCATGGAAGGTGATGAAATAAATGAGTGAGACAAAAAAAGAAAGTACTATCGAAGAAAAACAATATCTCGTTCGTTTTAATGCTGATACTAAATCCCACTTAACTGTATTAGACTCTGATATTTGTATGACAAAATGTCCTGATAAAATCTGTACGATCTTCTGTCCAGCGGAAGTATACAAATGGGAAAACATTCGAATGCATGTTGGATACGAAGGATGTCATGAATGTGGAAGCTGTAGAATAGGCTGTCCTCATCAGAACATAAAATGGGAATATCCGAAAGGTGGGCACGGAATTATCTTTAGATTGGGGTGATAAGATGTTCTCGATAGGCAACTATGTTATGTTTAGCTTAGATGGTGCTGTGGGAACGGTTATGGAAACTAAAGACAATAAATGCTTAGTAGCTTGGGAGGATCGAGTTTGCAGCTGGGCAACGTTCGACCTTCTAAGGAAAATAAGTTGTGCTGAATTAATTCAAATTTTCACTCCAAAATAATTAATATTTTAATCGTGTAAATATAAAAGAACGTATAAAATATGTGAGACTATTAAAAGATATAGTATCTAAAAACTATATCTTTTTTTATTTTGAAATAATATGAGACAACTCGTATTTATACCAAATCAGCAATAAAACAAATGGAAGTTAAAAAAGTCTACAAGTAGATCATGATAAATTAAATAAAATTTAGAATAATATGATTGACTAAAGAATAGATTGAATTTATATTTAATTTTAAATATTCAAATAATAGGAGTGTTTAGATGGGGAATGCATTAGTGTTTCAGTCAGATTTTGGATTATTAGATGGAGCAGTTAGCGCTATGTATGGTGTTTCTTGTAGCGTAGATGATGATATTAAAATTTACGACCTAACCCATGATATACCTCAATACAATATTTGGGAAGCTTCTTACCGACTTGTGCAAGCAATGAATTACTGGCCGATTGGAACGGTTTTCGTTTCAGTAGTAGATCCAGGTGTAGGCTCAGATCGCAGAAGTATAGTTGCTCGAACAAACACGAATCACTTTATTATCACACCTGACAATGGAACATTAACTCACATTGGCAAAGTATATGGTATTAGCCAATTAAGAGTCATTGATGAAGAAATTAATAGACTACCAAATTCAAGTGAATCTTATACTTTCCATGGTAGAGATATTTTTGCCTTTACAGGTGCAAGATTAGCTACTGGGAAAATTGATTTCGAAAATATAGGACCAGAAGTGGATCCAAATTCATACATACAATTACCAATTAAAGAATGCCATAGCGAAAATAATTCGATAACAGGGACAATCGACATACTTGATGTTCGATATGGTAGCATTTGGACAAATATAGGTCGAACAGACTTTTTAAAACTAGGCATTACACACGGAGACTCAGTTGAAGTATTCATTACTCATCAAGGAAGAAAAGTATACAAACAAGAAGTTAAATATGGAAAATCATTTGCAGACGTGGCAATTGGTGAACCAATTCTATATGCAAACAGCCTTGATCAAATGGCAGTTGCGGTAAATCAAGGGTCTTTTACAGATGAATACGGAATTGATACAGGTATTGAATGGGAGATAAAAATTAAAAGTAATGGTTGAGAACAGGAAAGAAATAAAGATTTTAGTAATTTTTTAAATAAAAGTTTATCTCAGGAGTTTACTTATATATAAGTGGACTTCTTTTTTTTGTGTGAAATTTGGTTTGATAATTAAAATATTATTCATTTGGAATAAGATGTTTGAGATTTTTTTCACAAAAAAATCATTTTATACTATGTTAATTTTCTAATTTTACGGATATTTGTAAAATTAAAGGTAAAATTTTAGTGAATGTTTTCACAATTAATTCACAGACATTTGATTTTTTCTTTACTATAATTGGCACTAACTTCAAGCGAGATTTAGAACATTTATTTAAAAACATCATTTGAAGAATTTATTTTAAGGGGTTTTGATTAAATGAAAGTATCAAAAATTGTAGCGGTTGGATTAGTAAGTGCATCTTTTATAGGGGCAACAAACACAACTTTTGCAGCTGTTACCTCTCAAGCAGAATCAAAGGTTGGCGTTAGTTTTACTACGGGTTCTGGTCCGGTTACACCAGTAGATCCAACTGATCCAACAAATCCGCTTGAGCCAATTGGCCCAACTGATCCAACCGATCCACCAACTGGTGAGACAGGTTCATTAACTTTAGACTATGTTTCTTCAGTTCAATTTGGATCAAAAGAGATTTCTGGTAGTGAAATGACTTATTCATCTAAATCTAAAAAGCCATTTATCCAAGTTTCGGATAGGAGAGGAACTGGTGACGGTTGGAAAGTAACAGCAAAAGCTAGTAAATTTAAAAGTGGTTCAAGTGACACATTACCTGGTGCAGTTCTTACGTTTAAGAATGGGACAGCTGTCTCACCAGGAGATGGAGCTGCTCCAACTCCTGCTCAAACAATCACTCTTAATACAGATGGATCATCTGCAGCGACAGTAGTCACTGCTGCAGCCGGTACTGGTCTTGGAACTTGGGTTACAAGATGGTTAGGTCCAAATCCAGATGTAAATGATGGCGCAGAAAACAATAATGTTACATTAACAATTCCAGGTGGCTCCGCTACAGTTGGAAATCATGAAGCTGTTGTTACTTGGACTCTTCTTGATGCCCCTGGAGTATAATTGTCTAGATAAAAAAGCCTAATCGTATTATTGACCTGATAAAATACTTTAAAAAAGTTATTTTTTCAGGCTTTTTTTATTGTATTTAATGAGAATTCAATCTATAAAAATTGAAAAACATTCAGTATAATTTATTACATCTGAAATTATAGGAGTGGAATATTTTGGAACCATTAGCAAGCAGATCAAGTCGATTGTTAGCAATATTAGTTGATATTTTTATTAGTGCTCTTTTCCGTTTTGTTTTTTTATTAATTACGGGGGTAGCTGAATTCTCAACATTTACTGATCTAAAAAAGGTAGAAAAATTAGGCGTAGGGAGTTCTATTATATCAATTATTTGTGTTGTTATATTCTATATTTTGATCCCAACATATGTTTGGAAAGGACAAACAATTGGAAAACGTTGGTTAAAAATTGCAGTAGTTAAAGAAGACAATCAAGAAGTAAATTTGGGTACGATGTTTGTTAGAACTATTTTTTCATTTTTAGGATACGTAAAAATAAAATATCTTTCATTTATTGTAGGTATTGTTGCATTTATCGATCCATTTTTTATATTTACTTCAGAAAGAAAAACGTTACATGATCGAATTGCTAAAACAAAGGTTATTGATGTTTAAAAAAAGAAAGCTCATTTAAGCTTTCTTTTTTATTACTATATTAATAAAATTCATCATGCTTATTTTAAAATTTTCATCTGGCGAATATGTTCGCGAGTTTCTTCTGTACCTAATTCGTATATTAATTCATATGCTTGTTTTAAAAAATAGTCGTATCCATCATTGTTTTCTTGACTCCAGTTTGTAATTGGAATGATGAATGCAGTTTGTATCCCTGCAGCTTCATCATAATTGTCAATTTGATGGAAAATTCTTTCGAGTCTGTGTTTATCATCAATCGTTCCGTCGATTTCTAACTCATATGCAGCATCACCTTGATTTGGAACAATTGTTTTTGCCTGAACTGATACGTAATATCTCCTTTTTTCCATAAATATCTCCCTTTTCAATATTGATTATCTTTTTTATTATCTTCTCAGACAATTGCTTTATTCAAAATTAGTATTTCCAAAAAGGAATTTCATAAATAATATTGAAATATAAATTCTATAAAACGATTGTTAAGTAGTTGATAAAGGGGGATAGAATATGAAGGGACTATATCGAGACTTTTTTCTTCATTTCGATATCATCGTGATGGGGGTACTTTTTTTAATTGGATTTATTTATAGTATAGGCTTTCACTTTTCTTGGCTTGTTGTTTTAATTTTTATTTTAGGTTTAGTCTTTTTTATGTTTAGTGAATATGCAACTCATCGCTTCTTTTTTCACTTAAAGGCACCAAAAAATAAACTATTTCTTAAATTTATGAAGCGAATCCATTATGATCATCACACTTATCCAGATGATTTGAAATTACTTTTTTTACCAATCTGGTATAGCATTCCGAATCTTGGAACACTTTGTATTATTTACTTTTTAATTACAAGGGATCTAATTCAAACTTTCGCATTTGGTTCAGGATTAATTTTTATGTTGCTTATGTATGAGTGGAAGCATTACGTTGCCCATCGACCAATTAAGCCAAAAACAAAATTAGGGAGAAATGTAAAAAAACTTCATATATTACATCACTTTAAAAATGAAAACTATTGGTATGGTGTATCAACGCCAATATTTGATGGGATTTTTGGTACATTGAAAGATGAAAAAGAAGTTAATACAAGTAATACTGCGAAAGCTTTAGAGGAAAGAATGTAAAATTAAATATTTAACTAAAATGCACAGTAATTTCTACTGTGCATTTTTCCATTTTGATCAGTGTTAATTTTTTATTAATTTTGAAAAAAGGGCAAATATTTGAACATTTTAATAACTATACTGAAAATAAGGGGGGATAATTGTGTCATTGATTCGAAAGAAAAATAAAAATATAGAGATAATGGTAGCGAAAATTTTCTATGGATAAACTTAATTACAAAAAAATTATGTTGCTCGGATTTGGTTTTTTTGCGATTAGTCTTACTTGGTCAGTTTATAATGCATTTATGCCAAAACTTTTAAGTGATTATATAAAGTCGTCTGCATTAATTGGATTTATCATGACTTTTGATAATTATTTTGCACTATTTTTACAACCAGCCGTAGGGATGTATAGTGATCGTCTAGACACAAGATTTGGTAGAAGAATGCCATTTTTAATAGTCGGTATGCCTCTTGCAGCATTGTTTACTTTTTTAATTCCTTTTCATCAAACGCTTTTCATGTTAATCTTCTTTATTCTTTTTATGAACTTAAGTATGAGTGTTTTTCGTTCACCGGTTATTGCACTTATGCCTGATTTAACAAGGCTTGAACAACGTAGTAAGGCAAATAGTGTCATTAATTTCATGGGTGGAATTGGTGCGTTAATTGCTTTTTTTATTGGATCAATTTTGTGGGATGAAAATAAAGGATTTCCTTTTTATTTAGCAGGGTCACTTATGTTAGTCAGCTTTTTAATTCTCTTTTATTTTATAAGAGAAAAAAGAGATGTTTTAAATTATGAAGTGGCTGAAGAAAAGGTAAAATTAAAAGAAGGTTTTCGTTCTGCTATTCAAAATAAAAGTGCATTATTTTTATTATTAGCTATTCTTAGCTGGTTTACTGGCTTTAATGGAATTGAAACTTTTTTTACGCGATACGGAGAAGTTTATTTGGGAGTTAAAGTAAGTGCAGCTGCGTTTTCATTTGCATTTATCTCATTAGCATTTTTACTTTTTGCAATTCCTGCTGGATTCATCGGAACAAAAATCGGCAAGAAACGTAGCATATTAATCGGCATATTTGGCATCATGATTGGTTTTATTGTTTTATTCTTCTTAAAGGATTTGTTTACAATTCGAATCGTTTTTTTAGTAATGGGATGCTTGTGGGCATTAGTAAATATTAATTCATATCCTTTTTTAACTGAAATGGCACCAATTGGATTTATTGGAACGTATACGGGACTATATTACTTATTTTCTTCAATTTCCAATATCATCTCTCCTCCATTACTAGGAGGAATTATGGATTTAATTGGATTTAAGTATATGTTCCTTTATGGTTGCTTATTTATAACAATTTCATTTTTTATGATGCTAAAAGTAAAAGAAAATCATATTACATTTAAAAAAAATTCGGATGCATCAATGTGATGGTCTGAGTTTTTTTTATTGATAAGGCAATTTCACATATTTAATTTTGAAATGACAAATACTTAATAATGCTGATGTTTCAGTGTCTTCTTTTGAAGGGGAATAGTTGAAAAAACTTTAGTTAGGAGCACCACAACATGACAACTAATATCAATAAATTGATTGACCATACAGTTTTAAAACCAGAAACAACTAAAGCTCAAATTGAAAAATTATGTCAAGAAGCAAAGGAGCATGATTTTGCCTCTGTTTGTGTGAATCCAACTTGGGTCAGTCTTTGTGCAAGTTTGTTAAAAGGTACAGAAGTTTTAGTTTGTACAGTAATTGGATTCCCTTTAGGGGCTAATACAAAAGAAACAAAAGGCTTTGAAACGAAAAATGCAATTGAAAATGGAGCACAGGAAGTTGATATGGTAATCAATATCGGTGCTTTAAAAGATAAAGATTATGACACTGTAGAACAAGATATAGCAGCAGTTGTAAATGCAGCAAAGGGTAAAGCTTTAGTAAAAGTAATTATTGAAACAAGTCTTTTAACAAACGAAGAAAAAGAAATGGCATCAAAGCTTTCTGTTAAAGCAGGGGCTGATTTCGTGAAAACTTCAACTGGATTTTCAACTGGTGGAGCAACTGTAGAAGACGTTGCATTAATGCGAAAAACAGTTGGTCCTGATATAGGAGTGAAAGCATCCGGTGGTGTCCGAGATCTTGCAAGCGTAAATGAAATGGTTAAAGCAGGAGCAACTCGAATTGGTACAAGTAACGGCATAACGATTGTCCAAGGAAATGTGGCAACTGAGGGCTATTGATTCTTTTTATAGCAAAAGAGTGTTAAGTTTCAAACTTGACATTTACCTGTTGACCTATCAATAGTTTATGTATTATAATCGTAAAAGACATGTAGAAAAGTGTTCTTTTTTGCAGTGTTTTATTGATTGTAAGTGGTAGCTTGGAGGGAGGGAAAAGTAAGATGTCTAAAACAGTCGTTCGTAAAAACGAATCTTTAGAAGATGCTCTTCGTCGTTTTAAACGTTCAGTTTCTAAAACTGGTACGCTTCAAGAAGCAAGAAAACGCGAATTTTATGAAAAGCCAAGTGTAAAACGTAAGAAAAAATCAGAGGCAGCGAGAAAACGTAAATTCTAAGAGAGGGTGTTACTATGAGTCTTCTCGAACGTTTGAATTCAGATATGAAACAAGCGATGAAGGAAAAAAATAAAGACAAGTTATCCGTTATCCGAATGGTGAAAGCATCATTGCAAAATGAAGTAATTAACTTAGGGAATAATGTAACATTGTCAGCTGATCAAGAGTTAACAATTTTAACTCGTGAAGTGAAACAACGTAAAGACTCCCTCCTGGAATTCGAAAAAGCTGGTCGTCAAGACCTTGTGGATAAATTAAAGCAAGAGTTACTGATTCTAGAAGAATACTTGCCTCAACAATTATCTGAAGACGAACTTCTTGAAATTGTACGCGTTACAATTTCAGAAATCGGTGCTACATCAAAAGCTGACATGGGGAAAGTAATGAGTGCAGTTATGCCTAAAGTAAAAGGACAAGCTGATGGCTCTTCTGTGAATAAGGCTGTAGCAAGTCTGTTAAAATAAACGTCTATTTATAGACGTTTATTTTTTTTGTGTAATTAATTGGGGGACGTAAAGAATCGTAAATAAATTTAGAGATCGCAATTAAAAATAGGGAATCGTAAATGAAAATCAGGAATCGTAAATAAATTTAGGAAATCGTAAATAAAATCTGGGAATCGCAAATAAGATTCAGGAATCATCATTAAAATCCATGTAATTGCTAATAAAGTTAAGAAAATAAAGTGATTTGGTTCGTTTCATTATCATTTAAAGCAAAATGAACTGAAAATGAGATCGTTTCTTAGTATGATGGATCAAAATTAGTATAAAATGGTCAATTAGATTATTTAATGGTGGTTGGTGCATGGATTGAATTTCTTGAAAATTACGAAGTGCAAAGAGACAGTTGCGATGTGCAAATAAACCTATGTAGAGTGCAAATATGTTGATTGTAGCTGCAAATAAAATTCTAAGTGAAATAAAAATCGTGAAACTGCAATTAAAATCTTCGAAAGTGCAAATAAAAATTGTAAAACTGCAAATAAAATCTTCCAAGTGCAAATAAAAATTGTAAAACTGCAAATAAAAATTGTAAAACTGCAAATAAAATCTTCGAAAGTGCAAATAAAAAATGGGAAACTGCAATTAAAATCTTCAAAACTGCAAATAAAAACCATAGAACACAAATTAAGAGCTCTTTATCAAAGAAAATAGCCATCATACCGCAAAATTATTTTAAATTTTTTTCGAAACTAATTCAAAAACACTAAAATTTGCTTGTTTCCATTAAAAAAGATCAAACCAGGGGTTAGTTTTTACACCACTTTCTAGGTTCCATCACAGAAAAAGAACCCCCACTACTCAATCCATACAGCCTATTCACCTCATTCTTTGAATAAGGCATACACAAACCACCACACATCAAGTCTTAATCCCAGAACCCTTAAATAATCCCAACCTAATACACCTCACTATATCAATAACTAAATTTTATGCGTCTTAAATTTCCTATTTCCTTTTTCAATTTGTATCATACCTTCTTAAAATTCATCATAAATATGATATGAAAGGGGGAGGAGTCTATCTTGAAAAGATTAGCGCATAGTTTAAAAACATGGATGTCAAGTAAGATGGACTTACCACCAGATGTTCTTTTGGAATTGCCACGTATTACGATGTTAGGTCAACTACATATTTATATTGAAAATCATAGAGGTTTACTTGTTTATACGGATAATGAATTGCGTTTGTTAATGAAACAAGGGCAGTTATTGATTAAGGGTAAGGATTTTGTGCTGAAGACGATGTTGCCTGAGGAGATTTTGTTGGAGGGCGAAATTGAGCATGTGTATTTTATTAATGAATAGCATCTAGAACATACACCATGATCAGTCTAATGAACATGGGGGATTAGGATGAAAAACGAGTGGACTTCAAATTTAACAGGGATGGTTCAAGTGAAAGTAATGGGGCTTGGACCAGAACGTTTTTTAAATGATTGTATGCGTAAAGGGATTCCTTTGCGGGATGTGAAAAAAAGTGGAACAAATTCTATTACTTTTACGATTGAGTTAAAGGATTATAAACGGATTAAGAATATTCCTCGTAAAAAGGAGTATAGGGTTTTCTTTATTGGTAGGAAGGGACTGCCTTTTGAAATAAGACGAGCTTGGAAGTATTTTGGTTTTGTTGTTGGGATTGTTGGATTTTTGGTTGTTTTATTTTTGCTTTCGAATATGGTTTGGCGTGTTGATATAAAAGGTGCATCTCCTGAAATTGAGTATAAGCTTCGGAAAGATTTAACGGCAATGGGTGTTAAGACAGGAGCTTCTCAATTTTCAATACCAAAAATGCAAACAATCCAGAAGAAATTACAAGATGATAATCCTTCGTTGACTTGGGTAGGTGTGCAATTAAAGGGGACTACCTTTCATTTTGAAGTAGTTGAGAAGCATCTTCCAAAGCCAGAGAAAGCGTTAAAACCACGAGATATTATTGCTAGTGAAGAAGCGGTTATTGCAAGTTTGTTTGTTGAAAAAGGGAAGCCAATGGTAGTGAAAAATGATTTTGTAAAAAAAGGTCAAGTATTAGTATCTGGAGTCCTTGGAACGGAGGAGCACCCTATTTTAGTCCCGGCTGTTGGTAAAATTATGGGAGAGGTTTGGCGAGAGGAAATTATTAGTATTCCTTTGGATACTCCTTTTACTTTGCTAACTGGAGAAAGAAAAACGAGGTACTATATTGGGACTAAAGAAAATAAAATAAAATTTTGGGGTTTTGAAAAGAATAAATATAAATCTTTTGAAGGTGAAAGTAGTTCGTATCAATTTAAATTTTTAAAATGGAAATTACCGATATATTTCACTAAAAAAACAATTCTTGAAAGCAATGGTTTTGTTAGGTCATACTCTAAAGAGCAAGCTGCTGAACTTGGAAAACAAATCGGTCGGAAGGAATTAATGAAAAAGTTGAGTCCGGATGCCAAGATTTTACAAGAAAAAGTTTTGCACGAGTCAATAGACAATGGTAAAGTTAATTTAAGAATGTATTATAAAGTTTTAGAAGATATCACTAAAACGAAAACTATTGTTCAAGGGGACTGAGTAATGCCAGAACAACTACTAACGATTAATCAACAACTAGAGGATCCAAACGAAGCAATTGCCTTATTTGGTACAAATGATAAACATCTGGAAGTTATTGAAAATTTGCTTGATGTTAAAATTGTGTCACGTGGACAATCTGTACAGGTTTCAGGTGCGGATGAGAATGTGAAAACTGTTGAGCAAATCATCCAAGCTCTTTTAGAGGTTATTCGAAATGGAGTGAGTATTACATCAAGGGATGTGACATACTCAATTCAGATGGCTAAAGAGGGACGGCTATCTTCATTTGCTAGGTTGTATGACGAGGAAATAATAAAGAATTCAAAAGGGAAGCCAATTCGTGTTAAAACTTTTGGACAGAGACATTATCTTCGTGCTATTCAATCAAATGATTTAGTATTTGGAATTGGGCCTGCTGGTACAGGTAAAACATATCTTGCAGTTGTCATGGCTGTTCAAGCATTGAAAAATAATAAAGTGAGTAAAATTATTTTAACGAGACCTGCTGTGGAAGCTGGAGAAAGTTTAGGGTTTTTACCGGGTGATTTAAAAGAAAAAGTTGACCCTTACTTAAGGCCGCTATACGATGCGCTTCATGATGTTTTAGGACAAGAGCATACTGTTCGATTAATTGAAAGAGGGACGATTGAAATTGCCCCTTTAGCCTATATGAGGGGACGCACTTTGGAAGATGCCTTTGTCATTCTAGATGAAGCTCAAAATACGACAATGGCTCAAATGAAGATGTTTTTGACTCGTTTAGGATTTGGTTCTAAAATGGTGATAACGGGTGATCCTTCTCAGCTTGATTTACCTAAAGGAGTAAAGTCCGGTTTAATTTCGGCTCAACATACACTTAAGGGTGTTGAGGGGATCGGTATGACGATATTAGAGCAAACCGATGTAGTTCGTCACCCATTAGTACAAAAGATTATTCAAGCTTATGATTTAGCAAAAGAATGATTCGTTGTGACCCTACAATATGATAGGGTCATTTCGTATTTTTATGATGAGGTGCATTTCTAGAAAGGGGAAACAATGAATAGTTTGCAAGCTTTAATTCTACGTTTTAAGAATCAGACTCTTGTCATATTACTATGTATTATTGCATTAGGCTTAACAAGTTTTCTTCTTTTAATTAGTCATGTTAGACCGGTAAAATACGATATTGAGCTTTTAGCAATCGCGAGTGACACTATTTATTCGCCAATTACGATTGAAGATAAAGCAGCTACATATAAGAAGCGTCAAGAAGCAGCAGCAAGAGTAGAGGACGTTTTTAAATATGAAGAGGGTTATACGCAAAACCGAATTGACATAGTAAATTCAATTTTTGATATTGTAACAGAAGTAAAAACTAAAAATGCAAAAGATGATAAATTAAAAGGACAAGACCTTCTTGATAAAGAAATAAGCGATGTTAAGAAACGATTACCAGACGATGTTCGTAAAAATTTTGAAGACAGTGTCTATAGTACTTTATTAAGATCATCAGAGGAACAGTTAAATATTTCTAAAGCATCATTAAATACTTCAATTAATAATGTGATGAGTGAAGAAATTACAACGAGTCAAATTGAGGATTCACGTAGTAAACTAAGAAACGAATTATCATACGTTAGTGTGAATCCTTCACTAAAAGATGCGATGATTTCAATTGGCGAATATGCTATTATTCCAAACTACTTTTTTGATGCAGAAGAGACAAAAGAGCGAAGACGCATCGAGAGTGAAGGTGTAGATAGTGTTTATATTTTACAAGGACAAGTTTTAGTAAAAGCTGGTGAAACAATTACAAAGGAAAAATATGATCAATTAAAATTAGTCGGATTAATTCAAAGTAAACAATCGATTCAACCGTATATCGGCTTAATTTTATTAATTGGCGTATTAATGTATTTTGTGGTGAAGCAAACTGAAACGTTAAAAGAAAAGGGTAATGTTTATATAGTTGCATATTACAGCATCATAATTTTTACGATTTTAATTTTAAAAATTGTTAGTTTGTTTCAAAAGGTTGAATTTTCTGGTCTCGTATATGTAGCTCCAGTAGCAATAGGAACATTGTTAATTAAGTTTCTATTAGGTAATCGATATTTAATGGTGTCCTCGATTATTTTCTCCATTTGTGGCAGTCTGATGTTTAATGAAGATGTGAATGGTGCGATTAATTACTCGACTGGAATATATATTTTGTTTAGTTCAATCGCTGTTTTATTTTTAAACGAGGTAAAAAATAAACGCTCAATGATTTTACATGCTGGTTTCTTAATTTCGCTTGTTAATATTGCCACTTTATTTTCGTTAATTCTGATTCGAAATGGTCAATATTCTTCAGTTGAGATCGGAATTTATTTATTAATGGGCTTAACTTCCGGAGTTTTATCAAGTGTCATTACAATGGGGATTTTACCATTTGTTGAGGATTCTTTTGGGATGGTATCTTCATTTAAATTGGTTGAATTAGGCAGTCCTAATCATCCTTTATTAAGAAAAATTTTACTAGAGGCCCCAGGAACATATCATCATAGTATTATGGTTGCAAATTTGGCTGAAGGTGCATGTGAAGCGATTGGAGCGAATGGTTTATTAGCAAGAGTCGGTGCATATTATCATGATATAGGCAAAACGAATAATCCAGGATACTTTATTGAGAATCAAATGGGTGGCCGTAATCCACATGATCGAATTAAACCGATTCGAAGTAAGGATATTATTATTAGGCATGTAAGTGATGGAGTAAAAATACTAAAAAAATATAATTTGCCAAAAGATATTATTGATATTGCAGCTGAGCATCATGGGACAACTTTATTAAAGTTTTTTTATTATAAAGAAAAAGAAAACAATCCTGATGTAAAAGAAATTGATTTTCGATACCCAGGTCCAAAAGCTCATTCGAAAGAATCTGCAGTTGTTGGAATTGCTGATAGTGTTGAAGCTGCAGTACGTTCGTTAAAAGACCCGAATATGGAAAAAATCGAAGCATTAGTTTCTTCAATCGTGAATGATCGTTTGAATGATGGTCAATTTTCAATGTGTGAATTAAACTTAAAAGAATTACATATAGTTGAGAAATCATTGTGTGAGACTTTAAAAGGTACTTTCCATTCAAGAATACAGTATCCGGATGAAAGATAAGGTGAGGTAATGATTCAATTAGAAATTGATTTTATAGATGAAACGAATGAGGTTACAGAAGAACAACAATCTGATTTAACAGGGTTGATGGAGTGTGCTCTTGAGTATGAAGGTGTATCAGGAGAAGTTGAAATTTCAATTTCATTTGTAGACGATGAAAGAATTCATGAAATCAATAAAGAATATCGAGAAAAAGATCGTGCTACTGATGTCATTTCATTTCCTATGGAAGAGTTAGGTGAAGGTGAAATTGAAATCGTTGGTGTTGATTTACCACGAACTTTAGGTGATATCGTTATATCAATTCCTACTACAAAAAGACAAGCTGAAGAGTATGGTCACTCATTCCGACGTGAATTAGGTTTTTTAGCAGTTCACGGATGTTTACATCTACTTGGTTACGATCATATGAATGAAGCCGATGAAAAAGTGATGTTTACAAAACAAAAGGAAATATTAGAAAAATATGGCCTTGAAAGACTTTAAAAAAAGATCGCCATTAGTTAACTCTTTTGGATATGCATTTAGTGGCATTTTTAAAGTAATTAAAGAAGAAAGAAATATAAAAATTCACTTATTTGCAGCACTAGTTTCAGTCGGACTTGCAATTTATTTACAAATTAGTCGAATTGATTGGTTAATACTTCTGCTGATCATTACGCTTGTTATTTCGCTTGAACTTGTTAATTCTGCAATTGAAGCAGCTGTAGACTTAGCATCACCTGATCAGCATCCATTAGCTAAAAAAGCGAAAGACGTTGCAGCAGGTGCAGTATTAGTCGCTGCAATCATTTCAATCATTATTGGAGCTTTGCTATTTTTTCCGTATTTTACTATACTACGTTAATAAGACCCACTTCGTATTCGGGCGATATTAGGAGGCTACATAAATGGATAAACAAGAACTTATTAATGAGGCAATCAAAGCTAGAGTAAATGCATATGTACCATATTCGAAGTTTCAAGTTGGTGCTGCATTGCTTACAAAGGATGGTCAAGTTATTCGTGGCTGTAACATAGAAAATGCATCGTATGGCCTTACAAATTGTGCAGAACGTACTGCATTATTTAAAGCTTATTCTGATGGAATTACGGAGTTTACAGCTGTAGCTGTCGTCGCGGATACTAAGAGACCTGTCCCACCTTGTGGTGCATGTCGTCAAGTTTTATTTGAACTTTGTGGTCCAGATACAGAAGTATATTTATCGAACTTAAATGGAGTAATACAAGAAACAACAGTAAAAGAATTATTGCCAGGAGCATTTACATCGGAGGATTTGAATGAATAAAGTAAGTTATAAATCAGGTTTTGTTTCAATTATAGGTAGACCAAATGTTGGGAAAAGTACATTCCTTAATCGTGTTGTTGGTCAAAAAATCGCTATAATGAGTGACAAACCTCAAACAACTCGTAATAAAATTCAAGGTGTGTTCACAGAAGATGATGCACAAATTGTCTTTATTGATACGCCAGGTATTCATAAACCAAAGCACAAACTTGGTGATTTCATGGTAAAAGTAGCTCAAGACTCAATAAAAGACGTTGATGCTACGTTATTTATGATTAATGCTAATGAAGGTTTTGGTCGTGGAGATGAATTTATTATCGAGAAGCTACAAGGTAGCCGCAGTCCAGTCATTTTAGTAATAAATAAAATTGATACAATTCATCCTGATGAATTATTTGAACTAATTAATAAATATAAAGATTTATATGAATTTGCTGAAATTGTTCCGATATCAGCATTGCAAGGTAATAACGTCGATCGTTTATTGCAAGTTATCAAAACTTATTTGCCAGAAGGACCGCAATATTATCCAGCAAACCAAGTAACAGATCATCCAGAAAGATTTATTATTTCTGAGTTAGTTAGAGAAAAAGTGTTGCATTTAACGAGGGAAGAAGTACCACATTCAATTGCAGTTATTATCGAACAAATTGAAAGACGTCCTGAAGGTAATGCGATTTATGTAAATGCAACGATCGTCGTTGAAAGATCTTCCCAAAAAGGAATTATTATCGGTAAGCAAGGAAGCATGTTAAAAGAGGTTGGCAAACGTGCTCGATTAGATATAGAGAATTTACTTGATACGAAAGTATTCCTAGAATTATGGGTTAAAGTTCAAAAGGATTGGCGCAACCGTATGTCTCAATTAAGAGATTTAGGGTTCCGTGAGGATGAGTATTAAGAGCATTAGTAAGGAGTAAGGGTTAGAGGATAGGTAAATAATTAAGCCTAAGATCTAGAATTCTAAGGCTATAGGTCAAGGATTAAGACCAAGATTTGTAGTTCTTAGGCTATGGTTCTAAGTTTTAACAGGGTTAATCTTATTATTTAATAACCAAACACATTCCCTTGAGTTTTGCAAGCTTTTTATTTTTGATTTTAGTAAATTTTATACACATGAAAACCGGGAGAGAAGGTCACATTATAAGTAAGCAGGGAAAGTAATTGGCTATAGGTAATGAGCAATGAGTTGTAGCTATTCTTGAAAGGTGGTTTCTCAATGTTGAATTTTACCTGGGATGTCTTTTCTAAAACTGGAAATCTTGAGACATATTTATTGTTTAAGCAGCTTGAACAAGAACATACGGATCAGAAAAGTTACATTGATGAAGAAATAGCTGATATTGATTCCCTACATACTTAACCTTCATCCAATTGGATGGTGAGTTATTTGTTACAGCGTGTAGAAGGAATTGTATTACGGGCAAACGCTTATGGAGAATCAAATGTTATCATTACTCTCTTAACAAGAGAATTAGGTAAGATAGGAGTTGTGGCAAGAGGGGCAAAGAAGACGAATAGTCGACTTGCTTCTGTTACACAACTCTTTACATATGGGTCGTTTTTAATTCAAAAAGGCTCAGGATTAGGCACATTAAGTCAAGGAGAGTTAATTGATTCATTTCGTGATTTAAGAGGTGATTTAATTGCAACTGCCTATGCTTCGATTGTTGTTGAGCTGACAGATAAAGCGGTGGATGAGAAGAAAAATAATCCGTATTTATTTGAGCTAGTTCTTCAATTGCTTCAACATATGAATGAAGGAGCAGATGCTGAAGTTTTGACTTATTTATTTATGACGAAAATGATTCCTGTTTTAGGATATCACCCGTTTTTTGATCATTGTGTGAATTGTAGATGTAGTGCAAATGAGAATATCTTTGTTGCCTTTTCTGTGAAAGATGGTGGCTTTTTATGTCAGCGTTGTAAACATACTGATCCTTATGCTTTTTCTGTTACTGAAAAGTCAGTGAAATTAATGAGGCTGTTTTATCACTTTGATGTAAATCGTCTTGGGAAAATCGAGGTCAGTGAAGCGACGAAGAAAAATTTACAACAAATCTTATTTTCTTATTATGATGAATATAGCGGGATCTATTTAAAATCACGTAAATTTTTAGAGCAATTAAAAGTTATGGATAATTTTCTGAAAAATAATAAAGATTCTGAAACCTGAGGAAGGAAATAGGCTAACTATTTCCTTCTTTCTTTTTTAAATTGTAAAAATAGTATATAATATTTATTAGAGAGTATAACATATTGGATAGTTAGGGGTGAGGAAGATCGAACTGACAAAAAGACAAACTCAAATTCTTGAAATTGTAAAAAACAATGGACCAATTACAGGTGAACATATAGCAGATAAGCTAGCTCTTACTAGAGCTACGCTTCGCCCGGATTTAGCTATTCTTACAATGACTGGCTTTTTAGAGGCAAGACCTCGAGTTGGATATTATTACACTGGAAGAACAAGTGGTGCTCAAGTAATTGATCGAATAAAAAAACTAACGGTAAAAGAGTTTCAGGCGATTCCTGTTGTAGTAGATCGAAGTTCGTCAGTGTATGACGCTATAGTTACAATGTTTCTTGAAGATGTAGGTACTTTATTTGTTGTTGATCAAAATTCGGTATTAACAGGAGTACTTTCAAGAAAAGATTTACTCCGTGCAAGCATAGGAAATAAAGATTTGCATACATTACCTGTAGATATTATTATGACGAGGATGCCAAACATTACAATTTGTTATAAAGATGATACAATTTATAATGTAGCTAAGAGTTTAATTGAAAAACAAATTGATGCTGTCCCTGTTGTTCGTGAAAGTGAGCATGGACTTGAGGTAATTGGTCGATTTACAAAAACAAATTTTACTCGTGCGATTGTAGACTTAATGAACAATGATATGTTTTAGTAAAGTTAAGAGGTGAACATATGGGCAATTCAATCGTTTATGTTGTATCAGATTCTGTTGGTGAAACAGCGGAGCATGTCGTAAAGGCGGCAATTAGTCAATTTCATCAAAAATTCGAGATTAGACGTGTACCATACGTTGAAGATAATGCAACATTAATTGAAATCGTTCAAGTAGCAAAAGAGAATAATGGAATTATTGTATTTACGTTAGTTAAACCTGACATGAGAAAGAAATTGTTGGATGAAGCACAAAGTGCTGGAGTGATTGTTTACGATTTAATTGGTCCATTAATCGATAAAATTTCAACAACTCATAAACTGGAACCTAGAAATGAACCCGGTGTTGTTCGTAAACTAGATGAAGATTATTTCCAACGTATTGAAGCAATTGAATTTGCGGTTAAATATGATGATGGAAGAGATCCTAGAGGGATTGAAAAAGCGGATATCGTATTAATAGGTGTTTCTAGAACATCTAAGACGCCTTTATCTCAATATTTAGCTCATAAAGGATTTAAGGTTGCCAATGTACCTTTAGTTCCAGAAGTTGACCCACCAGAACAATTGTTAAAAGTACCTAAAGAAAAATGCATTGGCTTAATGATTTCACCAGAAAAATTAAACCATATTCGAAAAGAAAGATTGATTTCATTAGGACTTCATGACGGTGCTAGCTATGCTAATATTTCTAGAATTGAAGAAGAGCTAAAGCATTTTAATAATGTTGTTAAACAAATCGGTTGTAAAGTAGTAGACGTTTCAAGTAAAGCTGTGGAAGAATCGGCTAATGTTATTTTAAATTATTATTACCAAAATAAACAGATTCGTTAATTTTTTTAGTTGGATCTCTCGAGGCTAACACATTAGATTATTCTAATGTGTTTTCATCTTTTTATGGTAAAAGATAAAGTTTTAAAAAGATAATAAATCTTCAGTACTTATTGCTAGATTTCCTAGATGAAATAGATTATAATAAAAAATTGTATGAAATGAACTAATAATAGGTTTAACTTTTTATACTTACGAATAAACTATGAATATGTGCTTCCTAGTTTATTGAAGGATGGAAATAAAACTACATAAATCGATACATGTTTTGAAGGAATTACAAAAGACGTGTAGAAATTAATCATAAGCGATAAATAAATGGGTTAAAGAAAACCAGAACTAGCAGTTGGATGCGATGCTTATGAACTACTGTAAAACTTCTTTTTTCAGAATAATTATTAATTCATATTTGTCTTAAAAAAGCTTTTAAAAATTAAGTGGAAAATATGGAAATATTTTTGTCGAATCATGAAGGAATACGGTGAGTTTTATCGAATAAAATAGTATATGGAGCTGTCAGTATGGGAAACAGAATTCCCGATGAGCTTGTCGAACAAGTTCGTCAGTCAGTTGACATAGTTGATGTAGTGAGTGAATATGTTCCTCTGAAAAAACAAGGAAGAAATTATTTTGGACTATGTCCATTTCATGGGGAAAGCACACCATCTTTTTCTGTGTCTCCTGAAAAACAAATTTTTCATTGTTTTGGATGCGGTGCTGGTGGTAATGCGATTTCTTTCATTATGCAGCTTGAAGGGCTAAATTTTCAAGAATCAGTCCATCAGCTTGCAAAGAAGACAAATGTCACGTTACCAACAGATACAATTGACACAATAAAGAATCCGCAATCTACTGAGCTTGCTATTATGCTTGAAGCTCATGAGTTTGTTAAAAAGTACTATCATCATCTATTAGTTAACACAACAGAAGGTAAACAAGCGTTAGAATACTTAAATAACAGAGGAATTTCAAGAGAAGAAATAAAGCATTTCGAGCTTGGTGTTGCTTTAGATTCTTGGGATGCTGTTACGAAGGTATTAGAAAAACGTGGCTATTCAATGCCGATCATGGAAAAAGCTGGTCTAGTTGTTCGAAGTGAACGTGATGGTAATTACTATGATCGATTTCGAAATCGATTAATTTTTCCAATTCATAACCATCAAGGAAAAATTGTTGCATTCAGTGGAAGAATAATGGGTGAAGGGTCACCAAAATATTTAAATAGTCCTGAATCATCAATTTTCCATAAAGGAAAATTATTATATCAGTTTTACCAAGCAAAAAATGTCATGCGAAAGCAAAATCGGGCTATTTTAATGGAAGGTTTTGCAGATGTCATATCAGCCTTTAAGGCTGGCGTCCATGATGCCGTTGCAACAATGGGAACTTCATTAACAGAGGATCAAGCAAAAGTCTTGAAAACTTCTGTTGATCAAATTATCATTTGTTACGACTCAGATCAAGCTGGTATTAATGCAGCAGAGAAAGCAGCTAAAATTCTTCAGAAAGAAGGATTTACCATTAAAGTTGCTCAAATGCCAGACGGCTTAGATCCTGACGAATACATTAGACAATTTGGTCCAGAAAAATTTAATACCTCTATTATTGAAGCTAGTGTATCATTAATGAGTTTTAAAATGCAATATCATCGAAAAGGAAAAAATCTTTTAGATGAAACTGTTAAATTTCAGTATTTAAAAGAAATGCTACAAGAAATTGCTAAACTAAGTCAACTGATCGAACAGGATTATTACTTAAATCAACTCTCAAAAGAGTTTTCTATTTCGATTGAAGTACTTAAGAAGGAATTTGGACAATATAGTAATCAGGCAAATCGTATATCTAATGTAACAGAAGTAAAAACTGATATCAAACGCGATATTACTTCTAAGACACTTCTTCCTGCACATGTAAGAGCTGAACAATTACTTTTGGCCCATATGCTTAATAGTAGCGAAGTGACAGAAAAAGTAAGATCACAATATCAGGGTCTATTCTACAATAATGATTATTCCGAGATTATAATCCATCTTTATGCTTATTATGAAGAGGGCAATGAGTCTAATATTAGTAAATTTATGAATTACCTTCCTTCAAAAGGGTTACTTGAAGTAGTTTCAAAAATTGTCAATTTACAGATAGCACCTGAACTAACAGAGCGAGAGTTAAAGGATTATTTAGATGCATTAAACAACTATGATAAACAACAACGTATACGTGAAAAAGAAATGGATCTTAAAAAAGCTGAACGTGAAGGAGATTTTGTAAAAGCTGCAACGATTCTCCAACAGATTACTCAGCTAAGATCTAGTATGAAATATGTTAAATGATTCGCGAACTTTTCGAAGGAGGGGAACAGATGGCTGATAAATCGGCTCGTTCTAAAGATACGGAAACAGAAGTAACACTTGATCAAGTAAAAGCATTATTAATTGAAAATGGTAAAAAACGTGGTGTAATTACATATGAAGAGATTGCAGACCGCTTAAATGGTTTTGAAATTGATTCAGATCAATTGGAAGAATTTTATGAGCAATTAGGTGAACAAGGCATTGATATTGTTGGTGATGCTGATGATGAGCCTAGAGGGACTCAATTAGAGAAGGAAGAAGAATTTGACTTAAATGATTTAAGTGTTCCTCCTGGTGTTAAAATTAATGACCCTGTACGTATGTACTTAAAAGAAATTGGTCGAGTTGATTTACTTTCTGGACAAGATGAAATCAACTTAGCGAAGCGAATTGAAGAAGGCGATGAAGAAGCTAAGCGTCGTCTTGCAGAAGCTAACTTACGTTTAGTAGTAAGTATTGCAAAACGTTATGTTGGTCGTGGTATGCTTTTCTTAGACCTTATTCAAGAAGGAAATATGGGTTTAATTAAAGCCGTAGAGAAGTTCGATTACCGTAAAGGTTATAAATTTAGTACATATGCAACTTGGTGGATTCGTCAAGCAATTACTCGTGCTATTGCTGACCAAGCGAGAACAATTCGTATTCCAGTTCATATGGTGGAAACAATCAACAAATTAATTCGTGTTCAACGTCAATTACTTCAAGATTTAGGTCGTGAACCATCTCCTGAAGAGATTGGTGAAGAAATGGATTTACCACCAGAAAAGGTACGAGAAATCCTTAAAATTGCTCAGGAACCAGTTTCATTAGAAACTCCAATTGGTGAAGAAGATGATTCACATTTAGGAGATTTCATTGAAGATTCTGAAGCTACTTCTCCAGCTGAACACGCAGCTTATGAAATGCTAAAAGAGCAATTAGAAGATGTTCTTGATACACTTACAGATCGTGAAGAAAATGTTTTACGATTACGATTTGGTTTAGATGATGGACGTACTCGTACTTTAGAAGAAGTTGGTAAAGTATTTGGTGTAACACGTGAGCGTATCCGTCAAATTGAGGCTAAGGCTCTACGTAAATTACGTCATCCAAGCCGCAGTAAACGTTTAAAAGATTTCTTAGAATAGGAAGTTTAAAAAGTTTATCCTTAGTTGGGTAAACTTTTTTTTGCTAAAAAATTTTATGAAAACGTTTTAAATAGTTAATATGTCATATAAAATATATTTGTCAAAATATATCGAATGTCGGTACTAAAATTTTACATGTAGTGCTATGCTACATTCGGAGTATGAAATTCATCTCAAATCTAAAAATATCATTAACTTTTAATAAAATTATTCAGAAGTTAAAACAAAGGATATTTTAAGCAAAAATGGATATCATAAATCTAGTAGTAATTCCACCATTTAATACTTTTAGAAAGCTATTTACTTTATTTTACAGAATTGTCTTTAAATTTGCAAACACTCATTTACCCTACTTTTTTAAATATTATTATCTTTAGTTCAATACTCCTAATGAACTGAAAAGTAGTATGGAGACAAATTACCTATATCGCTTTTGCAATTATTTTCTTACTCTTCATAACAGAATGGATTGGAAATTTTACCAATTTTTTTCAAATATGATTTGGAGCAAATTAAAAGTTAAATGGATGACTTTGCATTTAAATGGTTTCTTAAAAAAACTTACTTATTTAGTTAATTCAAAGGATTGCTTATTTTTATTTAGAAATTGGAATTATGCTATATCCAATGTAATCCTTTACAGTAGGAAGGTTTATATATTTATGAAATCGTTTAACAATTTTTAAATTTATCCAACTTAATACTTTTTTTATTGTTTTTAATCGTATACAATAATAATGTTATAGTCATTAATTTTATTTTTTAAGGGGTTACATAAGGGGGATCATAATGAAACGAAATCCATTAATTCCTTTTGCTCTTATTGCAGCACTAGGAATCGCAGTCATGCTAATTATTTCATTAAAAGGGGCAAAACAGGCTGATGAAATTGCTAACGGTGATAAAAAGCCGGCTGCAACAGCAACTACTAAGCCAGATGAAATATATGCTCAAACATGTGTTAGCTGTCATGGTGATCAATTACAAGGGGTAGTAGGACCAAACATATCTAAAGTAGGTTCTAGATACACAGAAGATCAAATCAAAGACATTCTTAAAAACGGTAAAGAAGGCGGAATGCCAGCTGGATTACTACAAGGTGCACAATTGGATGCTGTTGCAAAATGGTTATCTGAGAAAAAATAATCAAGTTTTAAAAATGACCTCTTCATATGAAGGGGTCATTTTGGTTTATACGCAATTTTAGTGTAAAATAATATTGATGAAAATAAAATGAAATGGTGATTTTGTTATGAATGAAGTAAATTTATCAAAGCGTTTAAAAAGAGTATATGATTACATACCAGAAGGGACAAAATTAGCTGATATTGGGTCAGATCATGCTTATTTACCTTGTTATGCAGTTTTAAATAAAAGATGTACATCGGCAATTGTTGGAGAAATAACTGAAGGTCCATATAATTCAGCTCGTTCTACGATCCGTCAAAGTGGGCTAGAAGGCGTTGTAGAAGCAAGAATGGGTGATGGACTTGAGGTTCTAGTTCCAAACGAGGTAGATGTCATTACGATTGCTGGGATGGGTGGCTCTTTAATCTCAAGCATTCTTGAGAATGGAAAAGAAAAACTTGAAGGTGTTGAAACTTTAGTATTACAACCAAATATAGGTGCACATCAAATCAGGACTTGGCTTGAGAAAGAAGGATATTCCCTTGTAGATGAAGATATATTAGAAGAGGATGGTAAAATCTATGAAATTCTAATAGCTTCTAAGTCGAATCAAAATAGTGCATATAGTGAAAAGAAGGAAATGGAACTATTTATTGGTCCTTATTTACTTAAAAACAAGAATGATGCCTTTCAGAAAAGATGGGAGCATGAAAAGAAAAATTTTGAGAGAATTTTATCTCAATTAGATTCAGCGAAGCAAACAGAGGAATCAGTTCAGAAAATGAAAGAAATTGAACAGAAACTAGAGTGGATAAAAGAGGTGCTTTCATGAAATCGATAAATGGTTTTCAGCTTGTGCAGCAGTTTGAGGAACTATTCCCTAAACACTTAGCTGAAGAAGGAGATCCAAACGGCCTTCAAATAGGTACTTTATCAAAACCGGTGACAAAGGCTTTAGTTGCATTAGATGTCACAAAAGAGGTTGTTGAAGAAGCTATTTCAATCGGAGCGAATTTAATTATTGCACATCATCCAATCATTTATCGACCTTTAAAGAAGATTGAAACAGACAGTGAACCTGGTAAAATTGTAGAGCTTTGCATTAAAAATGATATTGCTGTTTTTGCTGCACATACAAATGTTGATATTGCAGAAATCGGTGTAAGTGATTTTTTAGCAGAAGCTTTACAATTAGAAAATACGAAAGTTCTCGCTCCTACATATGTAGAGAAGTTAATTAAATTAGTAGTATTTGTACCAAAAACGCATGCTGAAAAAGTTTTAAAAGCATTATGTGATGCTGGGGCAGGTCATATAGGCAATTATAGTCATTGTAGCTTTAGTTCAAATGGCAAAGGTACATTTATGCCATTAGAAGGGACAACACCATATATCGGTCAACGTGGACAATTAGAAGAGGTAGAGGAAGTAAAGCTTGAAACAATTGTTCCAGAACTAAAATTAAAGCATGTTCTTAAAGCGATGCAAAAATCTCATCCATACGAAGAAGTAGCCTATGATACATTTACATTAGAAAATGAAGGGACAACTTTCGGTATTGGAAGAATCGGAAGTCTTAAAGAAGAACTTTCATTAGAAGAATTTGCGAAATATGTGAAAGAAAAATTAGACCTACAAGGTGTAAGAGTAGTAGGGGCTTTAGGAGATAAAGTTAGAAAAGTTGCCATTGTTGGTGGAGACGGAAATAAATTTGCCTATCATGCAAAAAGAAATGGTGCGGATGTGTATTTGAGTGGGGACATTTATTATCATGTCGCACAAGATTGGAAAATGCTAAATTTAAATATTGTTGATGCAGGACATAATATTGAAAAAGTAATGAAGTCAGGTGTAAAGCGTCTTTTAGATGCTAAACTTAAAGAAAAAAATATGACTTGTGAAATTATTGCATCTACAATTCACACTGATCCGTTTACATTTATCTAAAAATCAAAAATAAGGACTTCCGGATTTAATTTCCGAAAGTCCTTTTCTTTAGTCTTTTATTCTAACTTTAGGAAGAATTTTACCTAATTCAACCGATGATTTTGTATCCCAAGTGCTTTCATCGTTCGGATCATACTTTTCTAAAAATGCAACCACTTCACGAGTAATAGGAGTTGGTGTAGACGCTCCAGATGTAACAGCAACAGTCTCGACTCCCTCTAACCATTTTAACTGAAGCTCGGTAATATCTGAAATACGAAATGCCTTTGTTCCGGCAATTTCATGCGAAACTTGTGCCAGTCTATTTGAGTTATTGCTCATTGGGTCACCGACAACAATTGTTAAATCTGCTTGACCTGCTTGATCAGCAATTGCTTCTTGACGTACTTGAGTTGCCATACAAATTTCTTTGTGAACATGTGCAGTAGGATACTTTTTAATTGCGTATTGAATTAAATCAACTACATCCCATTGACTCATAGTTGTTTGATTCGTAATAATAATTTTTTCAGTCGGAATTTCTAACGCATCAATATCAGTTTTATTTTGAATCAAATGAACGATTGTCGGTGCGATTCCAACTGCGCCTTCTGGCTCTGGATGCCCTTTTTTACCGATATAAATAAAGTGATAGCCTTCAGACATTTTTTCTTTAATTAAATCATGAGTTTTCGTTACATCTGGACATGTCGCATCAATTGTCGTTAGTCCTTTTTTAATTGCTCTAGATTTTACCTCAGGAGAAACTCCATGTGCAGTGAAAATGACAGTTCCTTTGTCAATTTTATCTAGAATATCTAATCTGCTTGGACCATCTAAAGTGATAATACCTTCTTCTTCAAATGCATCTGTAACATGTTTATTATGAACAATCATACCAAGGATATATATCGGTCTTGGTAGTGTTGGATCTTTTGCTGCATTTCTAGCAATTACCATTGCATCTACAACTCCGTAGCAATAGCCTCGTGGGGTAACTTTTAAAACTTTCATGGAGTAGCCCCTCCTTTATAATATTGTTATCATTTTTTATTATAAAGGAGGGAGATGGTAGTATACAAAGAAAAAGAAAATTTACATAAACAATTTTGGTTTTGGATTTATATTTGAAACTTTTTCTTCTTGGATAGGATTTATTTCTAATTCGGATTCACTTGGAACTTTCTTTCTTTTTTTTGTTCTTGGTTTAGACTCATCAATAGGGACTAAATCAACTGCTTCATTAGAATCCTTCTTTTTCTCTTTTTTTGGATCGATTAGTTCATCCGTATTGACTGCTTTAAAAATTTTATAAATTGAAGGGAAGTTTTTTAATGCAGGAACGTATTGTTGAATCATTGGTGTGACCTGCTGTGCAGCTTGAACAGCTCTTTGCATACCACCTATAACCCCAGTGATAGAAGTATCGCCACCCATGATCCTTGAGAAGAATCCTGGACTTCCATCATCTTCTTTTTCAGGGGGCTGCCCTGTCATTGGATATGGTTTTTGTGCACTTTGTTGTTGATAATTACTACCATTGTGAGCTTGCATTACTGGTTGATTCTGAAATGGTACTGATTGTAATATTTTATTTTGCATTAAATATTGTTGATGCGCGTTTAACTGAGGTTGATGAGTGTTTAACTGTGGTTGATATGCTATTGGTTGCTGATAATGTCCTTGTTGCCCCGCAATTTGATGTGTTGGTTGGTAAAAGTGTTGTGGATATGGTTGCTGCGGTGATTGAGGATATGGAATTCTTTGATCAAAATTTGGTCTTGGTCCGTATGGATTTTGCATATTTTGATAAGGCTGTTGATAACCATTAAAATAATTTGGACCGTTTATTGGAAAAGGTTGTTTGTCTTTTTTCTTAAACTTATCAAGTATACCCAACCTAATACCTCCTTTCAAAATGCTCTTTATTACTTAGGCTATGCAATTACTTTGAAAAGGTTAGTATAGGACAGTCTAAAAATTAAAATCCTAATCATTAGAAAGAAAAATAAGTATTAGCTTTTATTAGTACATCTATTGTATAATAGATATTTGTAGCCAATTTGTATGAGGAAATAAACTCCTCTATTACATAGAAAGTTTAAATTAAGAAGGTGAGTTATATGGCAATTTCATTTAAAGATTATCAATTAAAACCATTTATTTTGGAAGCGATAGAGAAGAAACACTTTACAGAACCAACAGAAATTCAACAAAAGATTATACCTCAAGTAAAAACTGGACGTAGTGTGATAGGTCAATCGCAAACAGGGTCAGGAAAGACTCATGCATACCTTGTACCGACAATTAATACATTAGATCCATCTGTCGATCAAGTGCAATTAGTAATAACTGCTCCAACACGTGAATTAGCAACTCAAATTTATAACGATGTTCAAGCGATTATTGAATGCTGTCCTGAAGATCAACAATTAACTGCTAAAAACTTCGTTGGTGGTACCGACTACAAACGTACTGTTGAAAAACTAAAAAAACAGCCGCATATTGTTATCGGTACAACAGGTCGTATTAAAGACTTAGTAAATGATAATGTTTTATTAGTTCATACTACGAAATATTTAGTAGTAGATGAAGCTGATTTAATGTTAGATATGGGATTCATCCATGATGTGGACCAAGTTGCATCAAAAATGCCAAAGAAATTACAAATGCTTGTTTTTTCTGCGACAATTCCTGAAAAACTTAAACCATTCTTGAAAAAGTACATGGAAAATCCTGAACATATTCATATTAATCCAAAACAACTTTCTGCTCAGAAAATTGAACATATCATTGTTCCAAGTCGTCATAAAGATAAAGTTAAAATGGCAAAGGATATTTTATTAAGTTTTCAGCCTTATTTAGCAATTATCTTTACGAATACAAAGAAAAAAGCAGAAGAAGTTGCGACTCAATTATCATCATATGGCTTAAAAGTTGGTCAAATTCATGGAGATTTAAGTCCTCGTGAACGTAAAAAAATGATGAAACAAATCCAAGACTTAGAGTTCCAGTATATTGTTGCTACTGATTTAGCATCACGAGGAATTGATATTGAGGGTGTAAGTCATGTCATTAATATCGAATTACCTGCAGATTTAGACTTTTATGTTCACCGTGTAGGTCGTACAGGTCGTGCACACTTTGATGGAACTGCGATTACAATTTATGATCAAGAAGATGACCAAGCGTTAGACAAGCTTCAAGAACGCGGTATTACTTTTGAGCATCGCGAACTTAAAAAAGGTGAGTGGGTTGATTTAGGTCCACGCGCTAAACGTAAGCTTCGTAAAAGAACTGATCGCAATTTAGATGCTGTTGCAAATAAAACAATTAAAAAGCCTTCGAAAATAAAACCAGGCTACAAGCGTAAACTGAACGACCAAAGAGAATCTTTTAAAAATAGATTAAAGCGAAAAAGTGAAAGATAATTTATAAAGCAAAAGGGGGCTGTCCAAAAAGTCGGGGTAACTGACAAACGGGTGGCCCTTTATTTTAATTGAGTTTTAAAGTAGAAGGGATACTACTGGTGTTTTTTTATAGAGCACTTACCTTTTCAGAGTATATCCATTTAACCATGTTCTATTTTCATGTTAAAATGATAAGTATGATTAATTAAGCTAGGAGTTGACGTCATGTTACGAATTGGATCTCATGTTTCTATGAGCGGGAAAAAGATGTTTTTAGCCGCTAGTGAAGAAGCAGCAAGTTATGGTGCAAATACATTTATGGTATACACAGGTGCACCTCAAAATACACGTCGTAAAGCAATTGAAGATTTAAATATTGAAGCAGGTTTAAAACATATGGCTGAAAATGGAATTGCTGATATTATTGTCCATGCACCATATATTATTAATATTGGTAATACAACAAATCCGGCAACTTACGAGCTTGGGGTTGAATTCTTACAAAAAGAAATAAACCGTACAGCAGCATTAGGGGCAAAACAAATTGTATTGCATCCAGGTGCTCATGTTGGCGCAGGTGAAGATGCTGGTATTGATCGAATTATTCAAGGTTTAAATGAAGTATTAACAGCGGATACTCCAGTACAAATCGCGCTTGAAACAATGGCAGGAAAAGGCTCAGAATGTGGTAAATCATTCGAGGAAATAGCGAGAATTATGGAAGGGGTTCATTACAGCGATAAACTATCAGTTTGTTTTGACACATGCCATATAAATGACGCTGGATACGATATTGTGAATGATTTTGATGGTGTCTTGCAACAATTCGATCACTTGATTGGTATTGATAAAATAAAAGTACTACATATTAATGACAGTAAGAACCCAATGGGTAGTCATAAAGACCGACACGAAAACATTGGCTTTGGAACGATTGGATTTAAAGCATTAAACTATATCGTTCATCATCCACAATTAATGGAAGTTCCTAAAATATTAGAAACACCATATGTTGGTGAAGATAAAAATAGTAAAGTTGCACCTTATAAATTAGAAATTGAAATGTTACGCAATCAGGAATTCAATGAAAATTTAGTTCAGGAATTAATGAAAGCTTAACTAAAGGAAACCAGCTCAATTAAATTATTGGGCTGGTTTTTTTGATTTATTCTATAGTTCTAACGTCATCTTCACTCACTTGTCTATACTTCCCAGATTCAAATTGGAAATATTCAACTTCTGGATTTAATCTTTTAGAGGAGAAATACTCAAGTTTAATCAAAGGATGAATCGCTTGATCGGAATATCCTGAAGCATACTGGTTTTGTGGAGAGCTAGTACCAAGATCATAAAAGTATTTTTGTTGTTTTAATATAGTACGACTAAAGGCTTTTATGTAAGATACTCTAACATATTCTCCTTTATTTAAAGGTCTAGAAGATTTCTGAGAAGTAAATGTTTCTTGTGCACCAATTGAATAACCTAGTGCGGCACTTATTAATGATTTAGAAACATTTATTGATCCTGTTAAGTTATGACTAGAGGAAGTACTAAACGAGAAAGAATCGACTTCACCAGTTCCTTGGGCTGGATAGCCTTCGTAAATAAGTATCCAGTCACCTTTTGTAATATTGCCATTAGAAGTTTTGCTTATAATTTTCCAGTAATAATAAGTAGAAGTTGAAAAAGTATTTATTGAAGAGGTTTTGTAGTTTGATGTAGACTCGGGAGTAATTGAATTTTCGCAGTTCTTTTCTGTAGAAGCACAAGAGAGATTAGGAGCTAAAGTACTTAAATAAGTTAATAAAAGTAAACCTTTTAAAACTTTTTTTGATTTTCGACTAAACATATAAATATTCCTTTCTAATTTTTTATGATTAACTTGTTCCATTTACATGTTAATCATATCGAAAAAAGAAGGATCTTTACGAAATGTATGTGAAGATTGAATGGCAAATTTGTGATAATAATTTGAATTCTTAAATAAAACAAGCCCCTAACAAAATCGTTAGGGGCAAATTTTCTTACTTATAATTCTATTTCTACGACTTTCTTTAATTTGCTATCCAAATAGGAAGCAATTATTTTGCCATCTTTAATTCTTTTCACAGTTACAACATTACTAACTAGTTCGTGATCATGTTCGTCTAAATGTAATAATTTAATATAGACCACATGTGCTTTGTCACGTGTGATTAAACTACTAGCGATGTTAAGTGCTAAATCATGGCTTAAATCATCCATGTGAAACATGTGTTTGAATTTAACTTCATCATCCGTTTCTTTGTCTAAATAAATAATTTCATAATGTAGCTCATGCAAATCCATATTAATCCCTCTCATTTCGTTTTAGAATAAGTAGTGATTCATTGTATGAGCATTATATGATGTATGAAATGAGTAGAGTTATTAATTAAAGCTTTTTAATGAACATCTTAATCAAGCTTAAGTTAGCTTTTGAAAAATAGTTTCAATCTGTTGTGCTGTAGCTTTAGAGGTTACGTTTGCAATTTGGGTAAGGATTTGCTTTTTATGTTCAGCATCATAAATATTATAGTTTTTACCGTTTAAAATAACTGCCACTTTATTGGCTTGATCTGGGGTAATATAAACTTGATATTGCTGACTTAATTTTAAAAGATCCTTTGGGGTAATGTTATTAACCTTTTTATTTATGAGAGTTTGGATAATATTCATTCTGTGCCTCCTCTTAGATGAAATCTACATCAATAGATTTTATGAGGAACCCCGATAAATAATGAATGAGGGACAATGTTCTTAATTATTTTTTAGCGTAAGTAAATGAGATTAGGAAAGTTTACTTAACGCTATAGACGAAAGAAAGTAGTATTTTTGTATAGAGCAGCGAGTTAAATCTATCTTTAAGTAGTGAAATAGTCATTGGAAATGGAAAATAATTGATATAATAGATTCCGTTTGGATTAAAAAATTAAAATTTAATTAAAAAATAATTGACGATGATAATCAATATCAATTACACTGAATATAATTGATTGAAATTGATAATCAATATCAATTAGAGTGATTAACTTTTAAGGAGAGATTTCAACTATGAAAAAGCGATTTTTCAGTTTTATGGCATTAGGATTAGTGCTAACATTAACAGCATGTAATAGTAATGAGGTATCTAAATCATCAGTTAAACCAACAAAACAATATGATTTAGCAAAGCGTTCATACGAATTCAAAGAGGCACCTAGCAACGCTGCAGTCTTAAGCTCAGGGGATTTAGATATCGTTAGATCATTGGGTGGTAAAATTGTAGGTAGACCAACATCAATCATGCCTACAACAGATCCAGAATTAAAAGACATTGTAGAAATAGGGAATATCCATCAACCAAAATTTGAAGAAATTGCTAGTGTAAAAGCTGACGTACTATTTGCAGGAAAGGCATTTGCGAATAACATAGATAAAGTGGAGTCACAAGGAACGAAGGTTGTTGTAACATCTGGAAATTCAATCAATGAAATTAAGCAAAGTATTACATTGATTGGTAATGTATTAAATAAAGATAAAGAAGCAAGTGTCTTAACTAGTAAAATAGATAAACAAATGAAAGAATATGGTTCAGACAAAAAAACAACAAAGGCATTAATCGTATATGGTGCAGGAACTGACTTTCTAATAGCGTTACCTACGTCTCTTTCAGGGGATGTATTAAATAAAGTTGGTGGTGAAAACATTGCTTCAGAATTTGCTGAAGATAAAACAATGCCAGGATATGCGCAAATTAGTGCAGAACGAATAATTGAAAAAAATCCAGATGTCATTTTTATGATCTCGCACGGTGATCCAGAGGCTACAAAAAAAGCATTTGAAAAGCAGATGTTACATAATAAAGCATGGAGTACACTAAACGCAGTTAAAAAGAATCAAATTATATTTTTACCACCAAACTTATTTGCAGTAAACCCTGGAACTGGAATAACTGAAGCAATGAAATTTATGAATGATGAGTTAGTTAAGGTTCAATAATTAAGTACAAGTAATCAATCAATCTATTAAACTAAAAAAGCTTGAATTCATGATAGAATTCAAGCTTTTGTTTTAATTTAATGAATGGCTTTCTTCTTAAACTTTCCACCTTTTACATCTGCTATATTGCCAATTGCAATAAAGGCATTTTCATCATAATCTTCAACAATTGATTTCAATTTCGCTTCTTCAAGTCGTGAGATAACTGTAAAGATAATTTTTTTATCTTCACCCATAAAGCCGCCTTCACCATGAAAATACGTAACACCTCGACCTAAACGGGCATTTAGTGCATCGCCGATTTCTTTATCATAATCACTTATAATCCATACAGATTTAGTATCTTGGAATCCTTCAATTGTTAGATCAATCGTTTTAAATGCCACATAATAGGCAATTAATGAGTACATAGCATTATCCCATCCAAATACAAAGCCTGCGCTTCCGAGAATAAATACATTAAATGCCATAACTACTTCACCAATTGAAAAAGGTGATGATTTTGTTAATAATATTCCTATAATTTCAGTTCCATCAAGTGAACCTCCATTACGAATAACTAAACCTACTCCAATTCCTAATCCTAGTCCACCAAATAATGCAGCTAATAATGGGTCATTTGTTAAATGAGGAATGTCCTTAAAAAGTGAGGTAAATACTGAGAGTACAGTTATACCAAATAACGTTGAAATTGCGAATGTTTTACCAATTTGCTTATAACCTACTAAAACAAAAGGTAAATTTAATATGAATAGAAAAATACCGAGATTAATCGAAGTAATATGGGAGAGGATCAAAGAGATACCTACGATTCCACCATCAATGATATCAGTTGGAATAAAGAAAGCTTTTAAGCAAACTGCCATGAGTGCAGCTCCTAAAGTAATAAAAAACCCCCGTTTAATAATCTTAAAATTTGAAAGCTTACGATGTGTAATTGCGTTCAAAAAACCACCTCTTTATCTATATTTATAGGTTAATTGTAACATATTGTATATTTCGTCACAAAGTGAAAAGGCTTGAATTATTAAAAAAACGTTAAAAAACAACCAAGAAAATTAAGGGTTTTAAACAATAGAAAAAGACGAATTTAATCGAAAGTTTATCTGTCAATTCCCGAGCTTTCTTTGTTTACAAATAGGAAGTATTCTCTTATACTAAGAACTTGAGATAAAACGTAATTATTCCTAAATAGATGAAGGTGTTAAAATAAATGAGTCAAGATATTATAAAAATTGAAGATTTGTCTTACAGTTATGAACGCCAAAAGGTATTAAAAGACATAAATCTTCTTGTGAAAAAAGGGGACTTTTTAGGATTAGTTGGTCCGAACGGCAGCGGTAAATCAACTCTACTAAAATGTATATTAGGTATTCAACAACCGGATGAAGGAAAAATTGAATTATTCGGCACAGATATTAGAAAGATGAAAAATTGGGATAAGATTGGATATGTTTCGCAAAAAGCAAACAGTTTTAATTCAGGCTTTCCAGCTTCAGTTTTTGAGGTAGTATCTCTAGGTCTTGTTTCAAAAATTGGATTATTTAATGGATTTAAAAAATCTGATAAGCAAAAAGTTGCCGAAGCATTAAAATCAGTTGGAATGTATGAGTTTGCGAACCGTAATATTGGTGAACTATCAGGTGGCCAGCAACAGCGTGTTTTTATAGCTCGAGCACTTGTTAGTGATCCGGAATTATTAATATTAGACGAACCAACAGTAGGTGTAGATGCTGAAAATGTAGAAAGCTTTTACCAATTACTAAGTGATTTAAATACGAAACTTGGTATTACGTTATTATTAGTTTCTCATGATATAGGCATTATTACTGATAAAGTATCACATGTTGCATGTTTAAATAAGAGACTTCATTTCCATGGTAGCCGAGAGAAATTTAAAGATGCCACAGAGAATGATTTATCACTTTTATACGGTCACTCTGTACATGTATTGTCTCATAATCATGAAGATGGGGGTGATCAAGCATGATGGATTTTTTTCATTATGATTTTTTAAGAAATACGCTAATCACAGGTATGATTATTGGCGTAATGGCCCCATTATTAGGTGTATTCGTTGTCTTTAGAAGATTATCATTAATTTCTGATGCTTTAAGTCACGTCACATTATCAGGCGTTGCAGCAAGCCTATTACTTGAAAAGTATTTCTTTACTTCAGGTTTTATTAGTCCTTTATTTATGGGGATGACATTTTCAGTTGCAGGAGCATTTTTAATCGAAAAACTAAGAAGTGTATATAAACATTATCAAGAGTTAGCAATTCCAATTATTCTTTCAGGTGGAATGGGATTAGGCGTTATTTTAATTTCATTAGCAAATGGATTTAATACGGATCTTTTTAGTTATTTATTTGGAAGTGTCAGTGCTGTTTCTGGTCAAGATTTAATAACTGTCATAATTATTGCTGTATTTGTAGTAATATCTATCATAGTACTTTACAAAGAATTATTCCTTTTATCATTCGATGAGGAATATGCAGTTGCTTCTGGTATAAATGCAAAGTGGATCCATTATTTATTTATCTTATTAGTCGCTTTAGTAGTATCCATTTCAATGAGGGTTGTAGGAGTACTATTAGTCTCTTCTCTAATGACGTTACCGGTAGCATCAAGCATTCGAATTTCAAAAGGATTTAAACAAACTATTTTCTTTTCAATTATGTTCGGAGAGTTTTCAGTTGTTGCAGGTATTTTACTTTCTTATAATTTAAACCTAGCGCCTGGTGGTACGATTGTAATCCTGCAAATCCTTATTCTTATTTTAACTTTAGGCTGGAAGAAATTAAGAACAAGTCAAAGGTAGTGATTAAATGAAATTAGCAGATGCATCAAAGCTATTAAAAGAAAGAGGATTTAAAAACACGCCTAAACGATATGATATGCTTGAATATATTTTTAGGCAAAATAAATATGTAACTGCAAGAGATATTCAACAAGCACTTAAAGATAAATACAAAGGGCTTAGCTTCGATACCATTTATCGTAATTTATCCACATTTATCGAAGTGGATGTAGTTGAAGTGACAGAACTAGATGGAGAAAAACGATTTCGTTCAAAATGTTCTTCATCAGAACATCACCATCATTTTATTTGCTTAGATTGTGGAAATACAAAAAGTATATATAGATGCCCTATGGACAATTTATCTGTTGATTTACCTGGCTATACAGTACAAAGCCATAAATTTGAAATTTACGGTCTTTGTCCAGATTGTAGTTAAAGTTAATAGGTCTGAAAATAAGAACATAGTGTGCACATTGAAGAGAGTACGAAGGTACTCTCTTTTTATTTTTAATGAACGAGAAACTAAAGTATTTGTTTTTAAAGGATTACATAAATTCCCAATTTGCTTTATACTTTAATGAGAAGTGGTATTTATTTTGATTCTTATGAAAAGTAGAGGAGAGAAAATATGCCTATTGGAGATCTAATATATCAGTTGATTGTCATTTTAATACCGATTGCTATTATTATTTTTTGTGTATTTATTTTTCGATTTATTAGGAATCATAAGCTACAAATGAAAAGACTTGAGGCAAAAATTGATAAAATAAACGAAAACTATAAAAATCTAAAGTAGACAATAAACATTATTGTCTTTTTTTCGTTTATAAGGTATAGTAAGGTTCATCATATATGTTTAAATGTTTAAACGTATAATCATATAAAAAATTAATAGTTTTAAATAGGAGAAAATGATGAAATCAAATGAGACAGTTTTAATTACAGGTGCATCTGGAGGTATTGGAAAAGAACTAGCTTTTCTATTTGCAAAAGATGGATATAATTTAGTTTTAGTAGCGAGATCGTATGAAAATTTACTGAAGGTAAAAAGTGAAATTGAATCTTATTCGAATAGTAAGATTCATCTATTTTCAAAAGATTTATCAAAAGAAAATGAGATTACTTCACTACAGAAAGAATTAATTGAAGAAAAAATTCAAATCGATTATTTAGTGAATAATGCGGGGTTCGGATTGTTTGGAGAGTTCGTAAATACAAGTTTAGATGAAGAATTAAATATGATTGATTTAAATATACGTACAGTAACACATCTTACAAAATTATTTTTAAAAGGCATGGTTGAGCGAAATAAAGGTGGAGTGATGAATATAGCATCTACAGCCGCATTTCAACCTGGACCATTAATGGCAGTTTATT
Source organism: Bacillus sp. AFS017336 (assembly GCF_002555445.1). Taxonomy (NCBI): domain Bacteria; kingdom Bacillati; phylum Bacillota; class Bacilli; order Caryophanales; family Bacillaceae; genus Bacillus; species Bacillus sp. AFS017336. Next base: position 257,673 of record NZ_NUCO01000020.1, on the reverse strand, counting down.
ATGCAACAAAGTCTTATGTGCTTTCTTTTTCCGAAGCACTTTCGAATGAATTAAAAGGAACAAATGTAAAGATAACGGCTGTTTGCCCAGGAGCAACTGAAACAAATTTTGGAGATCGTGCTAACATGCATGAATCAAAATTATTCCAAAGTGGAGTAGGGAATGTAAAAGATGTTGCAAGAGTAGCATATAAGGGATTTAATGATGAAAAGACAATTGTAATTCCAGGAGTAACTAATAAAATACTTGCGACATCTGTTCGTTTCATGCCAAGAAAATTAGTCACGAACGTCGTAAGGTCGATTCAAAGAAGAATATAATAGTTTAAAAACGACTCTGTCATATTTGATCGAGTCGTTTTTTTTTCAATTAATCCTGTATGAATCTCAATTAAGAAATTAGGAAACAAGTCCTATGTTAAATTAATCTAGTCAAATTATTCTTGAATAGTTTAGTAATCAAGAAATTCAATTATTACTCCCCAGCAGGGTGGGTAAATACTTGGAATAATACACCAAATTTGTCTACAACTTTACCGTAGCACGGGCTAAAACCTGTATCTTGTAGAGGTAACTCTACTTGACCGCCAACTGAAAGGCCTTCAAAAAATCGTTTTGAAATTTCAATATCATTTGTAGATATACAAATAGTAACTTGATTCCCGCTTTGGAATGGATAACCAGGATATGTATCTGAAAGCATTAATACTGATTTGCCAATTTGGATTGTTGCATGCATGATTAATTCTTTAGCATCTGCTGGAATTTTTCCGTCTGTGTCTCCTGGAACATCTCCGTAAGTTTGACTAAAAAGTACCTTTGCATCAAGAGCTTTTTCATAAAAATTAATTGCTTCACTAGCGTTTCCGTCCATGATTAAATAAGGGATTAATTCTAATGACATGTCCACTTCACTCCTATAATCTATTTGAGATATTTAAATGAAAGAATAACATAATTTTCTTAACCTATTATATTAATCTATCCATGAATAAATTATAAAATAAAGAACGTATGTTTGCAATAGAGATTTATTTTAATTTTTTCGACATAAAAAGAGAACTTTTGTTCTTTTTGCGATTTTAATTTAACTATTAATTAAAGGGAAAATTCCTCAACTGTTGAATAGTATGCATTAGGGCAAGATGTTTTATTAAACTTATAGCCTAGGAGGCTGGATAGTTTGCAGGAGCTCAAAATATATAGAAGAAATGCCTTCCTATTATTATGTGTGATTTTATTATCGTATATGGGCCACTTAGCTAAGCCATTGCCAATCTTAAGTAGAAGAATACTAGAAGGCATTTGTTGGCTTTCTCTAATTAGTTGTTTTGGAGTCATTACAAGCGGAGTAATAAAGTTTAGTCAAAAGATTGGGAAATTGGCATATTTTTTTGTATTAGGTAGTTTAATTAGTTCAATTTTTGCTTTTAAGATCGAAACAATTAATTCAATAAATATTATCTCATTTTATATCTATTATATTTGTCTTTTTGCAAGCTTAATTACTGGTGTAATAGCCATTGTTAAAGAAGAAAAAGGGCTAGCAAAATTATCTGGTTTTATTTTGATGCTCATATTTGGCTTAATCTTTATGTGCACATTTATTGTATGGAATATGAGCGGAACGCGATTTTAAATAGTTCAGATAGGAGAGTTAAGTATTCTATCTAATAATTGATGGTTCAGATTGTTGACAAGTATTTGCATCAGTCTGGACCACCATTTTTTTTACACTCTGACCATCTAAATAAAGTTGGTCCAGACATTGAAATAAGACCTAGTCAATATTGAACAAATAAAATGAAGATACTCTTGAAGGGTTCACGTGATCTTAATATACCGTGAATATGTAAATTACCTACTCAATAAAGGATATGAGTAAGAAAATAAGTATGTAGCTGTTAATTCATGATTATAAAATGGTTCATGAGTTAAAAAAAGAGAGGGCATATGAAATTAATTAACTCATAAAGGGTTCATGAGTTAAAAAAAGAGAGGAAACACGGAATTAATTAACTCATAAAGGGTTCATGAGTTAAAAAAAGAGAGGAAATACGAAATTAATTAACTCATAAAGGGCTCATGAGTTAAAAAAAGAGAGGAAACCCGAAATTAATTAACTCATAAGAGGGTCATGAGTTAAACAAAGAGCAAGAAGCTGAAATTATGTAACTCATACCAGGTTCATGAGTAAGTAAATATAAAAACAGCCTATTTTAACAGGCTATAGTGGAAAGTCACTACACCAAACTTTACTTAACCTAGGTAATGTTGGACACTAATTGACAAACTAATTTTTAACACTCTGAACCATCTAATTATAGATGGTTTTTTATTTTTAAGCAGATCAGTTCATTTAAAAAAGGTATTAAGTGACTTTTCTAGAATTGGTGAGATATTACTAGAATTATGAAAAAAGGAGCATAACTACACATTTGTATATGGGGGATATTATGGATAAAATGCGATGGAATACACCTGAAAGCTTAAAATCATTATTATCAGAGTTAGTTAGTTGGAAGAGTATTAGCCTAACAGAGGGAGAACGTCAATTTCCGATTAATTTATATAAAAAATTATCTGACTTACAATATTTCATGGATTCATCAGATCAATTAAGGTTACATAATTCAAATAAAGGTCGGAAATTTTTAACGGCATTATATAAACATCCAGAAGTAAAAGATACAATTTGTCTTATAAGTCATTTTGATACGGTAAACACAGAAGAGTATGGGGAGTTAGAAACTTTATCTACTACAACTGAGGAGTTAACAAAAGCTTTCTATGAACGTCTTAGCGAGTTATCTATAGAAGTTCAGAATGATTTAAAATCCGGTGAGTATTTATTTGGTCGAGGCACAATGGATATGAAAATGGGACTTGCGATGCATATGAGTATTATTGAGAAGGCAAGTATTGAGAAATGGCCGATCAATCTTCTGTTATTAACGGTTCCTGATGAAGAGGTTAATTCGGATGGCATGCGTGATGCGGTTTCAACACTTGTAAATCTTAAAGAGGAATATGATTTAAATTACAAATTGTTCTTGAACGGGGAGCCAGTGTTTACACAGGAGCCAGGCGATCCAAAGTATTACACATACTCTGGTACAATCGGTAAAATCATGCCAGCAGCACTATTTTATGGAAAAGAAACCCATGCGGGAGAACCGTTAAGTGGTATAACATCTCCATATATCTCTTCATTTTTAACAAGAAAAATGGAGTGGAATGACGAATTTCAAGAGACTGATTTTGATGAAACTACGCCTTTACCAGTTACGTTACAACAAAAGGACTTGAGGTTAGAGTATTCCACTCAAACACCGTTTCGCTCAAACGCGTTGTATAATGTATTTTTAATGAAAAGAAATGCTTCTGAAGTTTTTAATCTATTCGAAAAAATAGCACAGCAAGCTGCTGATGAATGTAATCTTGAATATGAAAATATGTGTAATAAACATCATGTGAATCCAATTGGAAAAGTAAAGGTTCTGCAGTATAGGGAGTTGCATAACTATGCTTCTGAGAAACTAGGACAGAACTATATTATGGAACTTAAAAAGGAAATTAATGCTCATAATGAGTGGGATGATCGTGAAAAATCTTTTAGAATTGCTGATCATTTAATGATTGAATGTCAGGAGCTTGCACCAGCGATTATCATTTTGTTTGCACCACCATATTATCCAGCTATTAATTCCACTGGAAATGAATTAGTCGAACAATGTATTAAGTATTCTTCTGAACTAGCTATTAATCAGTTTAATTTGCCAGTAAAAAGAATTCACTATTTTAATGGAATTTGTGATTTAAGTTATGTTAATTACAGTGACTCATCTAACGGATGGACAGCATTTGAGCAAAACACACCAGTATGGGGGGATTGCTATACATTACCATTTGATTTAATGGGAAAATTAAATGCCCCTGTATTAAATATTGGGCCATTCGGAAAGGATGCCCATAAGCTAACTGAGCGACTGCATATGAGAAATGCATTTGAAGAAGTACCTTTTATAGTAGAAGAAGTAATCCATATGGTAAGTAAAATGTAGGGTAAGCAATGGATGTGACATTACCACCGATACGAACATAATGTGAACAATATTGATAAAGTTGTGAACTTCGTTGATAAAACATTGAACTTCGTTGATAAAACATTGAACTTCGTTGATAAAACACAGAACTTCGTTGAAAATCATTGAATCTCGGCGATATATTGTAAAATCCAGTTAATCTAGTGTCAAAAATGTAATTATCCCAGTTTATATTTTGAACAAAATTTTACATCTTAGCAAAAAATCCACAAGATTGAACTGCACCCCAATTGTTAGACATAACTAACAATTGGAGGTGTAGTTTTTTATATTTAAGCGATTAGTATTCTATTTCTTCAATATCCTTTGCTTGAGGAAGAGGCTGTTTATTTTTTTGACTCTCATTAACATTATTTACTTCATCTTCACGTCTTTCTCTTATTATGCTATTTGGTTTTTCGCTGTTTTTCAAATGATTGATCCCCTTTACTTTGTTTACAATTAATTTGTTCCATTATTGTTTCGTTTATTAGTATTTTACGAAGAAGAGGGGCCAAAAAGAGATTTTTGTGACTTTGTCCAATCTCTTAGCCCTTTATTTCAGCTTTTGGATTAAATAGTTGGTTAAAAATTGATTGCCATTCATCCTCATTTTTTATTTCTGTTATAAAGATTCTGCGATTTTTAGTTACCTTTAGCTGATGATCCGATAACGAGATTCTTCCTTCTTTTGTTAGTAAATTGACAATTTTATATTGGGTAAAGATTGTTTCGTTACTAGTTTGGAAGTAGTTAAATTGTTTTTCAAATTGATATAGCTGTTTCGGTATGGTTGAAATGAATAATAAATCCTTCCAAGATTCATTGAATTTTTGAAGGATGAAGCCGGAATTGTCTTGTTCTTTTATACGATAGGATCCATTTGAATCAGAGTATTCGTATTGATCCTGTAGGAGGAGAGGTTCTAAAAAACCACCGCCAATTCCTACGTCGGCAAGATAATTTTGTCCATTAATTTTAACTAATATAGATAAATGGGAGAACACTGGATTCCATTGATGTTTTTCTTGGTTCCAAAATTGAGTAGAAATAAAAGAGACATTAAAACCTAGTTCTTGTAGGACAGAAAATAATAATGAATTTGTTTCAAAACAAATTCCACCACGTTTACCTGATGAAATCTTTTTCATTACAAGAGTTGGGTTCATGGTTAGTGGTATTTGAGAAATAATATCGATATTTTCAAAAGGTATGGAAAGTAAGTGATGACGATGAATTTCTTTTAAAGAGGAATATGAAATTGTATCTGGTTGCCTTAACCCGATGTGTTTAAAATATGTTTCTAACAGCATGAGATCCTCCATATAAAATGTAATTTCAATAGTAAATATAATGAGTATACAATGAGGCTTGTATAAATAGTAAATATAATGAAAAATAATTATAAATTTTCCAAATTCATAGTTGACACATAGGAATAGTGTGTTTATTATTAAGCTTATATAAAAAATCAAATTGGCTGATTGGAAGACCAAAGGCCCTTAACTAGTTTCTTTAGTTAAGGGTCTTTTTGCATTTGTGCCTTAAAGGGGAGATTTTAATGTGTTGAATGATCGAGATGGGTACAAATAAAATCGGAGAATTGATATTTGAGGGGGCGGAATATAGTGGGGGCAAAAACTTGGATTATTGGCTCGGTTGTTGCAGTTTTGGCTGTTTCTGGAATCTTATATTCGACTTTAAAAGACGATAGCAGTGAGGTAACGAATGGAAATGCGACAAATAAAAAAGTAGAATTACTAAATGTTTCATATGATCCGACCCGTGAATTATATGAAAACTATAATAAAGCGTTTAGTAAATATTGGGAAAAAGAGCATCATCAAACAGTGACAATTAAACAGTCTCATGGAGGTTCGGGAAAGCAAGCTAGGGCAGTAATTGATGGTTTAGATGCTGATGTTGTTACACTTGCTCTAGGTTATGATATTGATTCAATCAACGAAAAGGCACAACTATTATCACCTAATTGGCAAAAAGAATTTGATTATAATTCAACACCATATACTTCAACTATTGTTTTCTTAGTAAGGAAAGGCAATCCAAAAAATATTAAGGATTGGGATGATCTAACTAAGAAAGGGGTTCAAGTAATTACGCCAAACCCTAAAACTTCTGGTGGTGCAAGATGGAATTACCTAGCTGCTTGGGGTTATGCAGATAAAAAATATAATGGTGATGAGAAAGAAATAAAAGCATTTATGAAAAAATTATATAAGAATGTACCTGTTTTAGATACTGGCGCGCGTGGCTCAACAACTACATTTGTTGAAAAAGGGATTGGGGACGTACTAATTGCATGGGAAAATGAAGCTCTTCTATCTGTTAAGGAATTAGGCGAAGGGAAATATAAAATTGTTTATCCATCTATTAGTATCCTTGCTGAGCCACCTGTTGCAGTCGTAGATAAAAATGTAAAGGCAAAGAAAACTGAAATAGTAGCGAAAGCCTATCTATCTTATCTATATAGTAAAGAAGGTCAAAAAATCATTGCAGAAAATTACTATCGTCCTAGAGATCAAGAAATACTTGCTAAATATAGTAAACAATATCCTAGTTTACCAATGTTGACAATCGATAAAGATTTTGGAGGCTGGAGTAAGGCGCAAGCGAAGCATTTTAATGATGGTGGAATATTTGACCAAATTTATCAATAAACGATTAATTGAGTAACGATAACTTAAAAAATAAAGAGGACATGGATGCACCGAGGCTCATCTAAAGAGCTATGTCCAAGTCTTCTTTATTTGATTTTCATTTAAGGAGTTGACATAAATTTGCTAAAGACAAGAAAGAGAATCTTACCTGGGTTTGGTTTAACATTTGGATTTTCAATATTGTATATAAGTTTTTTCATTTTTTTACCAATATCGATGTTATTTCTACACTCTTTTGATATAGGATGGGCTAAATTTTTAAAAATTGTAACCGATCCTAGAGTACTAATGTCATATAAAGTTAGTTTTGGAACAGCCTTTATTGCTGCGATCTTAAACGCTGTCTTTGGTTTATTAGTAGCCTGGGTACTCGTACGATATCGTTTTCCAGGGAAGAGAATAGTCGATGCTTTCATTGATTTACCATTTGCATTACCGACTGCAGTAGCCGGTATTACATTAACTACGTTGTATTCTCCAAGTGGTTGGATTGGAAGACTATTTTCTTTCAAAATAGCTTATACACCTTTAGGTATTATTATTGCTCTTACTTTTATTGGATTACCATTTGTAGTAAGGATGGTGCAACCTGTGCTAGAGAATTTCCATAAAGATGTTGAGGAAGCAGCTGCAAGTTTAGGTGCAAACCGTTTACAAATTTTCTGGAAGATCATATTCCCAGGAATTTTACCAGCCTTGTTAACTGGTTTTTCATTAGCTTTTGCGAGGTCTTTAGGGGAATATGGGTCTGTTGTATTTATTTCGGGAAATATGCCTATGAAAACGGAAATAACACCTTTATTGATCATGACAAAATTAGAGCAATATGATTACGCAGGGGCAACTGCACTAGCAGTTGTATTATTAGTTATTTCTTTCCTTCTATTATTATTGATTAGTATTTTTCAACGATACTCTAATCGGGCATTTGTTCAAGGGGGTAAGAGTTAGAATGGAAAGAGAGTTAAATATTGAGAGAAAATTAACTTTAAATAGTCATACAAAAAAAGGAATTAAATTAAAGGGGAAATCGTTTCAAATCATCTTAACTAGTATCGTTATTTTATTTTTAGCGCTATTTTTATTTCTTCCTTTAGTTTCAATTTTTATAAAAGCATTGCAAGATGGCTTCGGAGTTTATAAAGAAACAATCGTAAATGATGAAACTTTAGCTGCAATTAAATTAACTTTTATTGTAACGATCATTACCTTACCACTTAATGCAATATTTGGAGTTTCAATTGCTTGGGCTACAACGAAATTTAATTTTAAAGGGAAAAATTTATTGGTAACTTTAATTGAATTACCTTTTGCTGTGTCTCCAGTTGTTACGGGTTTTTTATTTGTACTTTTATTTAGTCCGAATAATGGGGTATTTGGTGGCTGGTTAAAAGAGCACAATTTAAAAGTCATTTTTTCAACCCCGGGAATTGTTTTAGCAACAATCTTTGTAACTCTTCCGTTTGTTGCGAAAGAATTAATTGCAGTTATGCAGGCTACAGGAAGTGCAGAAGAAGAGGCCGCGTTAACTTTAGGTGCTAACGGTTGGCATATTTTTTGGAAGGTGACACTACCAAAAATTAAATGGGGACTTTTATATGGCATTATATTATGTAATGCAAGAGCGGTTGGAGAATTTGGAGCTGTATCAGTAGTTTCTGGACATATTCGCGGAGAGACAATTACGATGCCACTTCATATAGAAAATTTATATAACGAGTACCAATTTCCACAAGCGTATACAGTAGCTTCACTTATGTCTATTTTTGCGATTCTGACATTAGTGATTAAAAATATTATTGAATGGAAAGTTCAGAAGGTAGAGAAACAATAGGAGAGGATCGTATGTCAATTAAAGTTTCTAATGTATTAAAGAGCTATGAAAATGAGTCTGCTTTAAAAGGGATTGATCTAAATATAAAAAAAGGAGAATTAGTAGCACTTTTAGGCCCGTCTGGTTCTGGTAAAACAACATTACTACGAATAATTGCTGGCTTAGAGAATCCAGATGGTGGGGAAATATTCTTTGAGGAACAGGATGTAGCAAATTTACAAGTAAAGGAAAGGAATGTAGGGTTTGTTTTCCAGCACTATGCTTTATTTCAGCATATGACCGTTTTTGATAATATTGCATTTGGATTAAATGTAAGACCAAGAGCTACACGTCCAACTAAGCGAAAAATTAAAGAGAAAGTAATGGAGCTATTAAATTTAGTAAAATTAGAAAGCTTTGCCAATCGATTTCCTTCGCAATTATCTGGTGGACAAAGACAACGTGTCGCATTAGCTAGAGCTTTGGCTGTTGAACCGAGCGTATTATTATTAGATGAACCATTTGGAGCACTAGATGCAAAAGTAAGAAAGGATTTAAGAAGATGGTTACGTAAGCTTCATGACGAAATTAATGTTACAAGCATATTTGTAACACATGATCAAGAAGAAGCGCTTGAAGTTGCCGACCGAGTGGTCATTATGAATGGTGGAACAATTGAGCAAATCGGTACTCCAGAAGAAGTTTATCATACACCTGCAAGTCCGTTTGTTTATGATTTTCTTGGAAAAGTAAACTTATTTCATGGACGGATCAATAAAGGAAATTTAATAAGCGGTGGTCTAGAAATACCATTACAAGAGCAAGTTGAACGAGATCATAAAGAAGTTACAGGTTATGTCCGACCTCATCAAATATCAATCGAAAAAATTGAAACAGATCAAACATCCATAAGTGCAATCATTACTCATATTCATGCAGTGGGGCCAATTGTGTACGTCGAAGTCCTTCGAGAAGACACAAATGATTATGTCGAAATCGAATTAATGAACGAATTATTTTATGATCTAAATATTCAACTTGGAGAACGAGTATTTGTACGCCCTAATGAATTAAAGGTATTTATCCCTCAGGATTATTCGATCTAGTAGGTGAGTGTAAACAGTAGGGTGTCCCAAATGTTTGAGAAGGGCATCCTACTAAGTATTTAGAGGAGAGTAGTTGAAATGAAGAATAACTGCAAATAAAACTGTGAACAGTGCAAAAAAGAATCGCTGCAAATAAAGGGGGCACTGCAATTAAAAATAGAAAATCTGCAAATAAAAAGGTTGAACGTGCAAATAAAACTGTGAAAAGTGCAATTAAAGGAAGAACTGCAAATAAAATCAGTATAACTGCAATTAAAATTAACAAAACCGCAAATAAAATTAGCGAAACTGCAAATAAAATTAGCAAAACCGCAAATAATATCAGTAAAACTGCAATTAAACTATGTTGAACTCCAAATTAGTTATGGAAATACCTATACCGGTTAGGGTATTTTACCTAATTTATTGTTCAAAGATCGATGCACACAATGGAAAATCAATAAATTTGCACTTTTTTTAAAAAAATTCGCTTAAAAAAGTGAAGAAATCTATTAAATATCTATGTAAGGAGAGCATAAATTCCACTCTAATAGTAAAATTCTAACAAGATACCCCCATTCTAGTCTGACTTAATCAACAATTTTAAAGTAAACTCGCCGATTGGCGAGCCTTCAGGCGAAGTTGCAATTATACATATACCTTAAATTAGCAACTGCGTCGATTTTTCTTCAACGTTACCAATTTATTCTTTATAAAAAAGAGGCCTCCTAATTGCCAGTTACGCGACTCTTAGGAGGCCTCTTTGTATACAACGTTATTAAGAAAAAGCTAGTGAAGACTGTTTCTATGCCTCTTTAGCCTTTTGCTGCTTCTAGTTCAGCAAGTTTTTCTTTTGCGATAATGTCGATTTCACGTTTTAATTCTTCAACCATTGTTGCTTCAGGTACTTTACGAACGATTTCTCCGTGACGGAATAGTAATCCTTCACCGCGTGCTCCAGCAATACCGATATCAGCTTCACGTGCTTCACCAGGTCCGTTTACTGCACATCCTAGTACGGCAACTTTAATCGGTACTTTTAGTGTTGAAATATATTCTTCAATATCGTTTGCAATACTAATTAAGTCAATTTCGATTCGTCCACAAGTAGGGCAAGAAATCAATGTTGCAGCGTTTGAAGATAAGCCGAAAGATTTAAGTAATTCTCTAGCAACTTTTATTTCTTCAACTGGGTCTGCACTTAAAGAGATACGCATTGTGTTTCCGATCCCTTTACTTATGATTGCACCTAAACCAGCAGCACTTTTAACTGTACCAGCAAATAGTGTACCTGATTCAGTGATACCTAAGTGTAAAGGATAATCGAATGCTTTTGATGCTTTTTCATATGCTTCAATTGCAAGGTTTACATCTGATGCTTTCATTGAAACGATGATGTCATGGAAATCTAAGTCTTCAAGAATTTTAATATGATGTAATGCACTTTCAACCATTCCATCAGCAGTTGGGTAACCGTATTTCTCTAAAATACGTTTTTCTAAAGAACCAGCATTAACACCGATACGTATTGGAATTCCTTTAGCTTTAGCTGCATTTACAACTGCTTCAACTTTTTCTTTACGTCCAATATTACCTGGATTAATTCTTATTTTATCTACGCCGCCTTCAATTGCTTTAAGCGCTAATTTATAATCAAAGTGTATATCTGCTACAAGTGGTATATTAATTTGTCTTTTTATATCAGCAATCGCATTAGCTGCTCTTTCATCTGGTACTGCAACTCGAACAATCTGACATCCAGCTTCTTCAAGTCGTTTAATTTCTGCAACTGTTGCTTCAACATCGTGTGTTTTTGTTGTTGTCATACTTTGGATTGAAATCTCATTTGCTCCACCAACAACTACATTTCCTACTTTAACTGCACGTGTTTTACTTCTATGTGTAATTTCGTTCACGAGTAACTCGCTCCTTCAAAAATAACTTATTTCATTTTTTATATATCTACATTATCATATTTTCTTCATGATTACTCATTTTATCAACTGGTTCTAAAGAAATATAACACAAAATTTACTTTTGTGAAGAGTAAATTGGGAATTTATATGATTTTCCACTTTGAATTTTAGTAGGTAGTAGACCATCATTTAAATCAGTAAAATCCTTCGTAATTTGGCTAATTGGTTGGCTAAAATCAGGATTGAGATCTTCGATAATTCCTAAAACAGTATCTCCATTCTTTACTTGGATTTTTTCATATTTTGGAAGTGAGGATGTTTTTGTTTCTGATTTAGATGCTTTGGCTACTGTAGCAATATGTTGAGTAGGGATCGTTCCTACATTAAGGTCGAAGAAAATTATATATCCAAGTAATAATGCACCGAATAAAAAAGCTATTCTTTTCATTAATAATCACTCCTTTGTAGACTATATGCTTGTCCACACTGAATATTCCAAAAAAGAAGCCAGGAAAAAGCTCATAAAAAAAGAAGCGTATAAACCGCTTCGGAAATTGATTATTTTTTTGATGGTAAATTTCTAATTGTTAATGTATACATAACTACTGCAATTACAATATAAATTAAAGTTTGGAATGGAATATTTATTTCCAATATTCTAAGCAAGAAATAAATAACAGTAGGTAATGTTAAGCTATACGAAACCATTGCAAAGCGTTGTCTATACGGTAGGTGCTTAGTCGACTTAATTAAAGTTGTTAAAAATGCTAATATTGTCGCAAGTAAAAATATGAAGATACATGAACCAAAATAATATAGGAAAAATAACGCGATTAAAATGACTGGAAGAGCTTCTTTTATATTTTTAATAAATTTTGAAACGCCCGCTTTATTTATTTCTTTTGACTTTAATGAAGGATAAGGGAAATCTTGCTCGCCTTTATCATTTTTCATGATTATTCTATTTTTTAATACAACAAGTGCATACTGTTCATTTTTTAATTTGGTAGGCATAATTGTTTCATTTGGATAAAAAGCATATTTATATTCACCAATCTTTCGTTCGAATGGCGTATTGTCGTTTATGGCTATTGTCCCTTTGCTTAAAGAAATTGTATGAATATTTTCTTTTAGCAAATCAGAAACATTGTTCACCTGAAGCTTCACATTTTTTTCCAATGAAAAGAACCCAGGAAGAGTATATAAAATTGCTAGTAGGAATAGAAAAAAGATTGTTTTACCGATTTTTTGGAGTCTATATCTTGATATTGTTTTTGGAGAGTATAAACTAAACCAAAATTGTTTAAATATATTCATAAACTCATCCTTTCTTATTAAATGTTATTTCACTTCCCGAAATTTATTATGTATCTTTCGGGCTATTTTGTATATTATAATCTTTTTTTTGAAAATGAATATTAAACTTTAATTAGAATGAAAAGAGTAAGATTAAGAGCGGGCAGAAGTTTTATTAATGATAGTAAGTTGTCCTGGACAATGAATTAGGGGGAGAAATACAGGAGTGCAAGATTAGTGGAGAAGATGAACATTTAGTGGAGTTTCAAACTTCACACTACATATTATTTACACTAAAAGTTGATTAAGATAAATTAATATCTAAAAAAAATAAAAAAAGTGAAAAATTACATTGACGTTTAATTTGAGTCATGATATATTAAATATTGTCTTAAGGACAACGGAAATTATTCCGCAGTAGCTCAG